>VGLH01000191.1 GCA_016866785.1 Candidatus Poribacteria bacterium | reverse complement strand
CACTGGACAGGGTTCTCGTCGGAAACGACCGCCGGAGCTAGCCGAAGCGCACGCCGCAGGGGCATTCCGAGGGTAACGCCCTTCCGAAGGACCTCCTCCGATGCGTCGAGAACGGCGTCGTCGCGCGCGACGATCCAGAGTGTCTCGGCGGACGTTGTCGATGCTGCCATATAGAAGCCGTTGATCCAGACGGCGAGAATCTGCTGCATACGGCGTTCCTTTGCGCTTGACGGATCGCCCTTCCGTACGCAGTATACTGATACAATTGTATGTCTGCAAGGAAAAACGCATCCATTTGTATTGACTCCGGGCGCGTGGGATGCCAAACTACTGCTGATCGCCGGTTCCGCACGGGAGGGACGCAACCATGCATACGAACGATGTCCTCTCGGACTCGTCCCGACGGCTGCTCGAAGCCATCGCGAGGCATATCACCGACAGCAAGCGTCCACCGACCCGACGCGAGATGATGACCGCGCTTCGATACCGTTCCCCTCGAAGCGTTGATTATCACCTCGCGCGCCTCGAAGAAGACGGATACGTCAAACGAACGCCCAACGCCCATCGCGGAATCGAGCTGACCCAGCAAGGGATCGAAGCGTCCGGGATCGGCACGCTGCCCATCATTGGAAGCATCGCTGCTGGAGCGCCCATCACCGCGCTCGAAGAACGCGAGGGTACTCTGGCAGTCGGCGAGTACTTCGCGCGGCTCGCACACTTCGTCCTGCTCGTGCGTGGGGACAGCATGAAGGACGCCGACATCCTCGACGGCGACTACGCCCTCATCCGGCGCCAGCCGACCGCTGAGAATGGCGACATCGTCGCGGCGCTCATCATCGACGGCAGCGAAACCGAAGCCACCATCAAGGGTTACTACCCACGACCTGGTGGCATCGAGCTCCGCCCCGCGAACTCCGAGCACACGCCGATCCACATCCGTGGGACATCGCACCTACAATGTCAGGTACTGGGGAAGGTTGTCGGACGGGTCAGGCTCGGAGCGACGATGCCGCAAGCCTAGCCCGCGCCTCGCGTGCACGTAGAAAACCTACCCCTCTCAACTCACCTGAGGGCGTGGTGGCAGGAAGGATGGCCTAAGGTCCGACGTCTGTGCCAGGAAGTGCTATCGGGGCGTACACGCCGTCGACGGCAGCGGGATCTCCCCGTCCTATGGAGATGCCTCTCCAGAGGCTCCACGGGGCGGCTAGACGTGTTGCTGACGGTACCGTTAGGAGAGGCCAGGTACGGTCGATCCGCCAGAATGTAGCGGAGTCGTTTCGGGGGTTGATCCACTCGCTGAAACGTCCCGCATACTGGGCTAACTCCCCACAGTGCAGGCTACAACTGCTTCGCAGCGTTTGGGCATGAGCTAGACATATTCAGATAGGCTCCTAACGCTCAGCAGTCGGGAGGAAGCCGAGTCGATCTTGGGCTTGCTGTCGCGTGTTGATTGATGTTCTCGATAGGCGTGACGTCACGGGAAGGCTCTGGATCGTCCAGCATGATCGCATCCGTGAGTATCAACCGGATCGGGAGGAGGACTGATATGTCTAGACTGCCTTGGGCTCCGTGGCATGAAGTCGTCCGGTTGTGGGATGACTTGCCTTCCTGCAAACTCTCGCTTCATCTGTTCGCCGCCGACCTGTACGAAGTCCTGATGCGAAGCGGGAAGAGTCCCGTTTACGAGGATACGTCCGACGAATGCGCGGCTCGGCGATTGGTCCTTCTCCGCCCACGACACGCAGACCGTCAGAGCGAGGATGACGCGCCTCTCTACTGTCCTCAGCGCCGCGTTAGGCGCATCTCGACCGATGCTCCGCCAACGCCGACGGTGACCTCCTTCTCGTCGGTGATGTAGTCTGTTCGGCTCGCCCTTACTCGATGAATCCCAAGGCGCACGTAGAACCGTCGTACTGACGGCTGCGCTGCTTCCACGTTGAGGGTCCGGGCGAATCCTCTCGGATCGACGGTTTCGCCGATCAGCTCGACCTGAGCGTCAGGTGGCGTCACGGTCACTTCCAGCGGCGCGAGCGCGACCTCCTCGTTCGCCCGAAGAGGCTCCGCGACCAAGACGAAGCTGGAACCCGGCTCGTTGCCGTTCAGCTCGCCGGAGCGCGGCTGCGGCTCGACCCGCTCCAGATGCATCAGCATCTCTTCGAGCGTCAGGATGCCGTCGGAGCCGCCGTAACTCCGCAAAGCGGCGAGCATCTGACGGGCGAAGGGGCTGTGCTGCCCGGGACGCCCGTCGGGGACGTACTGCTTCCCGCCCGCCGTGAGATAGCGGCGTGTCCGAAACGCGAGTTTGCGCCGGACGTACTCGGGACGTGACACCGGCTCATACGGGTTGTCCGTCAGACGCGCCCCGGACGCCATCGCGACAAGGGGGTCGACCGTCCCGCTGAAACACGAGTCGACCATCAGCAAGACGTGCTGGCAGTCGAGCCGTTCGAGCAACGTCCGCACGTCCTCGTGCGGAACGAACGTCTCTCGATAGGGGTCTTCGTCGAGCGGCTTCGTGTCCGCGAAGGCGAGATAGCCGCGCCGCAATCGCTCGTCGTACCAACCGTGACCAGAGAAGAAGACGAGGAGTTGATCGTCCGCGCCGTAAGCGATGTCGGCGAGACCGTAGAGCGCCGACAGGAACGTACGCCGTGACGGGTTCAGAAGAAGCGTCGTCTCGACGCGGTAATGCGACCGCAGTTCGTTCTCGACCGCGACGACGTCGAGCGTCGGATTCACCAGCGGGGCGAAGTTCGCATACTCGCCGACGCCCACGAGAAGCGCGTAGGTCTTTCCCAGCGTCAAGGGCGGCTGGCGCACGGGCAGCGCGCGCCGCTCGGTGAACCCGTGCTTACCTGAGCTCTCCCCCGCGAGGACGACGAACCGGAGTTCTTCGCCCGCGAAGTCCGCGTTCACGGCGACATCGTACTCGACGTTCAGGACGCCCCCGGACGCGAGCTCGAACGACAAATCCGCAGAACCCCGCGGCGTCAGGCGAACGCCCGACTCCGGCTCCGTCTGAACGCGAAGCCGTATTCCCTTCGCCGCGCCGTCGCCGTCGTTGCGAACCGAAACCGTCAGCGTCGAAGAGGAACCCGCCGTCAACGCGTCCGCGCCGCCGCTCAATCTGAAAGCTGCTGGAGCCAACGAGGGTGTCCGCGCGACCATCGTCTCGACGCGCACCGACGTCGATTCCGAGCGGACGCCGCCATCTCCTTCGACGCGAACGGTGAAAGTGCGCGCGCCTCCCGTCACGTCGCCTGTCGCACGTATCGGCAGCAAGGCGGAGCGCGACGACTGCGGCGCGAGTTCGCCGACGAGAGCGGACGTGTTGTAAACGAGTCCTTGCAGCCGTTCCGGTTGGACGACGAGACGGACGCCCCGGACAGCGATGTTCCCGTCGTTGACGACTTCCGCTTGAAGAGTCGCCTCCTCTTCGGTCTGCAGGTATCCGTCCTGATTCGCGTCGAGGAGCGTCGCGCTTCGGATCGCCAAGCGGGCGATGGGTTCAGGTTTCGGCATGACCAACGGGACCGAGAACGTCGCCTCGGCGTCGCCTGCGCCGGAGCTCTCGCGGAGAACGACTCGAAACGTGGCTTCCGTTGTCGTCGGCGGAGTCGTGACCGTCACGGGAACCGCGAAGGTATGTTCCTCTCCGACGGCGAGCGTCGGCGTTGCCGACGGCAGCGCGCTCTCGATTCCGCCCCCGGCGTCTCCCGCCCACGCCAGTGACAATGAAACGTTCCGCGCGACGCCCGCGCCCCGATTCCCTACGGTGACCGAGAGCGTTCCCGGCTTCCTGATGACGAGTTTCCCGGCTTCCGGCGACTCGCTGACTTCCGCGCTGACGAACGCAAGGAGCGGATCGCGCTTCGGCGTAACGACGGGAACCGAGAACGTCGTCTCGAATCCCGCTTTGCCGGAGCTCTCGCGGACGGTCGCCTTCAACGCGATTTCCGTCGCCGTCGCCGGAGCGGTGACGCGCAAGGGCACGACGAATGTGTGCTGTTCGCCTGCGGGCAGAACGAGCGTGTCCGGCGGAGCGACGCCTTCGATGCCTCCTGCGACGGATCCCGCCCACATCAACGATAAGGAGACGTTCCGGGCGGCGTCCGTTCCCCGGTTCGCAACGGTGACCGCGAGCGTTCCCGTCGCTCCGACGACAAATCTGCCCGGCTCTGGCGACGCGGTGACTTCCGCTTTGACGAACGCGAGGAGCGGCGCTCGTTTCCCGCGCGTGCGAACCGTGACAATCGTCTCGTCGAGCGCGCGTCCTGTAGCGGATTCGGTAGCCAACACGCG
Organism: Candidatus Poribacteria bacterium; assembly: GCA_016866785.1. Classification (NCBI taxonomy): domain Bacteria; phylum Candidatus Poribacteria; species Candidatus Poribacteria bacterium. The sequence continues at coordinate 1,042 of VGLH01000191.1, read as the reverse complement.
GAGGATGTTCGTCGCGTCGGGCGTGTCGGGCGTCGCCTTGAAGGTCAGGCGGACTTCGACGGAGCCGCCCGGGCGCACCTCGGCGACCCGCTGTTTCGCGGTGTACTCGAGCCCGGCGGACGTTTCGGGCGAGACGGCGAGTTCGACATCGCGGGCGGATGCGTCCCCCGCGTTTCGGAGCGTCACGAAGGCGACACCCGTTTCTCCGTCGGCAAGTTCGCCGTCGCCGTCCAGATCGATAAACGCGCGAGCGTCGACGGTGAGCGAGACGATGGGACTCGTTGGTTGAGGTTGCGCGGTAAGCGGAGACTCCGGCTCCAGGTCGAGATGTTCGCGCCAGAGCCGCGCCGTTCCGTCTTCGCTGACGGAGACGAGGAAAGACCCGTCCGGGGCGAAGGCGACGCCCGTAACCGGCTTCTTGTGGCTCGTGAGAGTCGCCATGGGTTCACCCGACGCGGTGTCCCAGATGCGAACGGCATTGTCTCTGCCGCCCGTCGCGATGAGCGATCCGTCCGGCGAGACGGCGATGCAAGCAATACTGCTTTTCGGGTCGGATGAACGACGCCCGGCGACCCCGGGCGCCCATACTGCGAAGATACCGTTCGATACGACGCAAGCGAGAACCGTACCGTCTCGATTGAGCGCGATCGCCGAGACTGCCACGACGTCGGGATCGAATGCGGCGATGGTGTCGCTGTAGCCGGTCAACGGCCATATCCGATGCGCTCGTTGAACGGGCCAACTGCCCTCGTATCCCGCCGTTACGATAGTCGGTTCCGTCGGATGAGCCACGAGCGCCGCCACGGGTCGAAAACGACCCGGTGTGAGCTTGCGCAAACTTCTGCCGGTTTCCGGCTCGGATAGCCGAAGAACTCCGTCGCTGCCGCCGCTGACGATCGCTTTCAGGCTTGCCGAGTAGGCGATACATCTGACAGTTCCACTCACCGGGATTTCGTAGACCTGTCGACCGGTTTCGGCGCTCCATGCCCGAATCGTTTTGTCGGCGCTTCCCGAGAAAACAACCTTCCCGTCCGGTCCGAAG
>VGLH01000190.1 GCA_016866785.1 Candidatus Poribacteria bacterium | reverse complement strand
TCAACCAGACGCCGCCGGGCATTCGCACACGTACAGCCCGGAGTCGCCCGGCTACCTCCGCCAACTGTCTGAGACCGATGGTCATGTTGGGCGGATCGTCGGCGCAGTGCGAAACCGTCCGACCTATGCCGACGAAGATTGGCTGGTCATCGTGACGACGGACCACGGCGGGTCCGAACGCGGACACGGTAAGGACATCCCCGAACACCGGACCGTCTTCGTCCTGCTCGAAGGTCCCTCGGTTCAGGCGGGATCGCTCGACGGTGGGGTCAACATCGCGGACGTAGGCGTGACGGCGCTCGTCCATCTTGGCGTGCCGGTCGAGCCATCGTGGGAGATGGATGGGCGGGTCGTGGCTTTGACGGCGTCGTAGGCAACTCTCAGCGGCAGGCACTCAAGCTCCTCCGACGCGATGGCCGTCCACGTGCTTCACGGCTGGCTGGACGAACTCCGCGACGAACTGCTCGAGCCCTCCTGCACAGTAGCAGATGGCGGGGCCAAACACACGCTCAGCCCGCTCACGCGCCTCGTCTCCCTGGTTGACCACGAACACGCTGCGCACCTTGCCCGCCAGACTGTATCGCAGCAACCACGTCAACCTAGAGTCGGTCGGCGCGAACGACACGCCGATGACGATGACCTGACAAGAGGCTTCGATGCGCTCGACGGCCAGCCGCCATTGTAGATCCAACGTCGGCACGCGACTGTATGCCTTAGACGACGTTGGCGGGACGACCGCGTGGACGAGGGAGTACGCACAGACTGGACACGTCGTAGTCGTGTCCATGCGGCCAATGAGGTAGTGTCGACCGGGGCAGTCGTCGTTTGGACAGTAGCGCCACCCCAACGATCCATGGAGTTTCAGAAAGCGTATGCCCTTCAGGTGCTGGGCCTGGTACAGAAGTGCTCTTGACTCGTCGCGCGACGCCATCGCAGGCGCTAACATCCTGGCCGACTTCAGAAGACAACGGCCGCCTTTGAGTTCATTCCGTCGCTTGGCGCAACATTCGATCCACGCGAGAGACAGCTCCGCAACAAGATCGTAGTTGAGCGTAATCAGCGTACTCTGGTCTGATGCCGCGTGTCCTTTGCGCACATCGAAGACACAATGAAACAGCACGCTGTGCAATGGGTCGGCGAGTTTCGAGTTCTCTGGCGTGAACTCGCACGCATCAACGCCGTTCCGTGCCCCCCGGTGTTGCTCTATCCTGTGAAGTCGGCAGACCATGTCACCATAATCGAGGCGGTCGCGGAGAAAGGTGTCCATCTGACTCCGTGCCCCAGCGTACGGCATAGCACCGCGACGTTCCCTGGAGTCCAGTCTCGTCTCGTATTCACAGGCAGCTTCGATGTAAGTAATGACGTCCTCAAGGTTGCACTTGTCGATGGGATGGCCCTTCCCGTAGAGCTCATCGAGCACAGCACGGATGGCGCACTGGGCACGCAACGACTCGTCCGTGAAGAACCCCGTCATGCATGGAAGACCGAAACGGGAGGCCTTCGACGCCCCAGCACCGAGTATGACTACAGTGCTGAGCTTCGGATCAAGCGTGGGACAGTCGTCCATACGAGGCCTCCCAGGCCAGCCGTACTCGAGCAGGGCGGTAACCCGCGCGGGTTCGCAGAAGCCCCGTGGCTTTCATGACTGCGGCGGATTCGACACCCGAATGTCGTACTTCCCGGGCTTCTCGACCGGAAGCGAGCCATCCTCGATCATCATGACGAGCGGCGACCTCGTCGTCCCCAGCGGAAGCCGGACGATCCCTCGTGCGCGCGCCGACTCGTACATCGCCATCATGATCTCGACGACCGTGCGGGCGTTGTGCGCCTGGTTCCGATGCTCGTTCTTTCCTTCGAGCCAGCCGAGGAGCTCCTCGAACTGGTTCGTGTCAGCGGGCGCATCGAGGGTCTGCCACCCCGGAGCGTCGGGATTCAGCAGTCGCAGCTCATTGCCGATGGACAGCGTGCCCTCGGTTCCATAGACGTGGAGCGTGCCGAACCCGGCGGCGCCGTCGTTCAGCCCACCGTCCGGCATGTCGCTCTCGATAACCAGTCGCGAGCCCTTCTCGAACGCGATCAAGCCCATGCACAGGTCCTCGATGGGCTCCAGCCGCTCGTAGCGGTCGGTGCGCCGCTCGACTTGTCCCATCACCCATTCCGCCTGCGGATCGCCTAAGAGGTAACGGGCGCGGTCGATGGCGTGGGTTCCGTTGTTGGTCAGTCCGCCTCCCGTCGTCAGCCGCAGCATGTGAGGAACGCCGATGGCTCCGCTCGCGATCAGACGCCGCGCCTCTGTGTTGCGGTGGTTGTAGCGATGGTGGTGCCCGACGGCAAGCTTCGTGCCGCTCTTGGCGACCGCGTCCAGCATTGCGTCTGCCGCCCCCAGGCTGACCGCCATGGGCTTCTCGCAGAGGATCGCGCGAACGCCAGCATTCGCCGCTGCGATGGTGATGTCCGGGTGCGTGCCGTGCCACGTGCAGATACTCACGATGTCCGGCGATTCCTTCGCGAGCATCTCCTCGTAGTCCGTGTACTGGGAGGGTATCGAGAACTCGTCCGCGAACTTGGCGACCGACTCGGCGCGGATGTCCACACCGGCGATCACGTCGCATCGCTTCGTGTTGATCCAGCCATGCGCGTGCGTTCGGGCAATGCCTCCGGTTCCGACGACTGCGACGCGATATCGGTCAGACATGATGGCGACTCCCTAGACGGCTTCATCGAAGAAGGGCGTATTGGGCTTCTTGTAGCGATGCGCAGCCTCGAAGTTCAGTTCGACGCCGAGCCCGGGTCCATCGGGCAGGTGAAGGTACCCGTCTCGAATCAACGGCGGGTCCGCGAGGACGAGCTCGTGCCAATGGGGTCGGTCCATCCAGTGCCATTCGAGGACGAGGAAGTTGGGCACGCTCGCGCAGCAGTGCGCCGAAGCGACGGTTCCCAGGGGTCCGCACACGTTGTGCGGCGCGAACGCGATGTAGTACATCGCCGCCAGATCGGCGATGCGCTTGCCTTCGGTGAGTCCGCAACACTTCGGCAGATCCGGCATGACGATGTCCGCCGCCTGCTGCTCGATAAGATCACGGAAGCCCCAGCGCAGATACAGATTCTCGCCCGTGCAGATGGGAACCGGCGAGTTCCGCTTCACTTCGCGCATGGCGGCGATGTTCTCAGGGGGAACCGGTTCCTCGAGCCAGAGCAGTCGGTACGGCTCCATCGCCTGCGCGACACGGATCGCCGCCGCCGTGTCGAACCGGCCGTGCATGTCGATCGCGATATCCACGGCGTCGCCGACGCCCTCACGGACCGCGGCAACCGTGTTCACCATTCGATCCAGCTCGCGCGGGGCAACCGACCAGTTCCACGGATCGTACTTGTTGGGATCCGAGGCGTCGTCCACGTCGAACTTGAGCGCGGTGAACCCCTGGGCGACGACCTCTTTCGCCCTCTCTGCCGCCGATTCGGGCGTGTTGTCTCTGCCTGCGTGGCAGTCCGCATAGATGCGGATGCGATCCCGGTACTTCCCGCCAAGGAGCTGGTACACCGGGGTCCCGAGCGCTTTGCCGGTCAGGTCGAGTAGGGCAATGTCGAACCCGCTGAGCGCCGTCACGAAGTTGCCCGCGAGCGCACCGTCGAAGATGTACCGGCGACGAACCTTCTCGAAGAGCACGTCCCAGTTCAGAGGGTTCTCGCCGACGAGAGCGGGCTTGAGCTCGTCGATGATGCGCGTGATCCCTCCGCCGCCGTGGATGCACTCGCCCATGCCGACCAAGCCCTCGTCCGTCTCGATCCGAACGAAGCAGGACCAGCCATGTCCCTGCACGAGCGCGGTCTTGATGTCCGTGATCTTCATGCGGTTGTCTCTCCGGTGAGCCACGTCACGACGCCGGAGAACATAGCAGACGTCGCCGACTTCCGCACGCAGAACCCGTTGCCCCGGGGCGACGGATCGCCTACCCTTCCCGCACCAGCCGGAGTCGCTTGGTCGGTGAGGACAGACGAAGGAGGCGCAGATGGCGAAGCTGCGAGTCGGTGTGATCGGTGCGGGCGGGATCGTCGCGCGGTTGCACCTGCCAGACTTGGCGAAGAACGACGAGTTCGAGGTGACGCTCGTGTCCGGCAGACGCGAGAGCCGACTGAAGCGGCTCTGTGAACAGTTCGGCATCCCGCGATGGACGCAGAGCTACGAGGATGTCATCGCGGACGACCGCGTCGATGCGATCATCATTGGAACACCGCATCCGCAACACGTCCGCTGGGGCATCGCCGCCATCCAAGCCGGGAAGCACGTCCTGATGCAGAAGCCGCTCTGCGGCGATATGGGCGAGGCGAACGCGTTCGTAGCCGCCGTCGAGCGCACCGACCGGACGGTGCAGTGCATGCCGCACTACGGGAACCACATCTACACGCTCCGTCAGCTTTGTCAGGACGGCGCAATCGGGAAGGTGTCCGGGGCGCGAGCCCGCACGAGCCACGGCGGACCCGAGATCTACTACGCGGAGATTCGCGACATCTTCGGCGAAAAGGACGACGACCTCTGGTTCTTCGACTCGAACCGCGCGAGCGTCGGCGCGCTGTTCGACATGGGCGTCTACGCCGTGTCGCACATCGTCGGGGTTCTCGGATCGGTGAGACGGGTTACGGGCTTCGTCTCAACCTTCGACAAGCCGACCGACCTGGAGGACGTCGCCACGTTGGTGCTAGAGATGGCGAACGGCGGCATCGCGACCGCCGAGACGGGCTGGTGCGATCCAGCGCGGACGTGGGAGATGTCCATTCACGGCACGGCGGGTAAGTTCACGACGCCCGGCCGCGATGGCGAGATGGTGACCAAGTGGACGCCGACCTCCTATACGCGCGAACACGCTCCCGTGGCAGCGGAAGCCATCGAGTGCAGCGTCGGCGTCGGCGGGCTCCACGAGCATTTCCTGGACTGCATCCGCAAGGGCGTGCCGCCGCCGCTGGAGAACGCCCACACGGCACGGCATATCACCGAGATTCTGCTGGCGGGGCTCGAGTCGAGTGCTTCCGGGAAAGCGATCACGCTGACGACATCGATCTGAGTGGTCCATGTCGTAGATCGGTTACGATACGGTGTCCGTGGACTCGATACATATCGACGAAGCAGACCACTGAGCGCGCGTCGCAAAGACGGTTGCGCCAACGTCCCGTAACCTGTGTCAGCGACGGGCCCAGGAAGGCGAACATGGACCTGACGTCAGAGGAACGCGACCGGGGATCGCTCGACGAGGAGCGCCTGAGCCTCGTCGTGCAACTTGTTCGGATGAATGGCTACGTCCTGTTCGAGCGCATGCTGCCGGATGCGCTGGTTCGGGAGCTCCACGCGGCGTTCATGCGGTCATTCGAGGCGTACGTCGCGCGAACCGATCCCAATCGCGGCGCGAATCGGTTCCAGATGC
>VGLH01000189.1 GCA_016866785.1 Candidatus Poribacteria bacterium | reverse complement strand
TATCGCGTCGACTTCTACGCGGACCTCAACAAAGACGGCGTGTACACGCCACCTCAGGGAACCCCGCCAACCGGCTACCCCGACCATCAGTGGCGGATCCAGGGCGACACGACATTCGCCGAAGGCACTGCGGGTCTGACCAACGTCGGCGGGGCGGTCGCCATCACCATGGCGCACAACGCGACGTGGACCGACATCGACTGGCCCGGGTACGAAAAGAACTCGCCCGGCGTCTACACCCTGAAGCTGTCTTTGACGAGCTTCGCGCCGCACGCCGAACAGAAGATCGAGGGTCGCGTCATCGACACGGCGACTCGTGTCGAGGTGGCGCGCGCCAACGTCGTGGGAGCGCCAGAGGTGTCGCTCGACTTCGGCAAGGTTCTCGTGGAGAGTCACACCTACCGCGTGGACTTCTACGCCGACCTGAACCGCGACGGCGCGTACAGCGCGCCCGTCGGGAACCCGCCGACCGCATGGCCCGACCATCAGTGGCGGATCGCCAGCGATTCCGACTTCGTGACCGGCTCGGCAGGCTTGGCGAATGTCGCGGGGAACGTCGCGTTGTCCATGTCGCACAACGCGCGGTGGACGAACATCGAGTGGCCCAAGTAGGGTCCAGCGAACACGGCGAGCGGGCCCTCGAGGCCCGCCCCTACTCCGAGCCCGAGTCGGCGTCAGAGGTCGCGATGCCGTAGCTCTCCAGCCTGCGATAGAGGGTGCGGAGCGCCATTCCCAGCATCTTGGCTGCCTGCGTCTTGTTCCCGCCTGTTGCCTCAAGCGTCCGCAGGATCGCCTCGCGCTCCAGGTCATCCATCGACGCGCCGACGCGGAACAACTCGCCGTCCGGCTTGTCTCCGATGGCGACGTTGGCGGGCAGGTCGGAACTCCGAATCGTGTCACCCTCGACAGTCAAGACGAGTTGGAACACCAGGTTCCGCAGCTCGCGCACGTTCCCTTCCCATCGGTAGGCTTGGAGCTGCCGCAAGGCATCGGCATCCCACCGCATGGGTCCCGACCCGTACTCCTGCGTCGCCTGCTTGAGGAAATGCTCTGCAAGGACGGGGATGTCCTCGCGCCGCTCGCGCAAGGGCGGCAGTTCGATGGGGAACACGACCAGCCGGTGATAGAGGTCCTCGCGGAAGGAGCCGTCCTGAACGGCTTCGCGCAGGTTGCGGTTCGTCGCCGCGACGATCCGCACATCGATGGGGGTCGCCTTCGTCGCGCCGACGCGCATGATCTCGCGTTCCTCGAGCACGCGCAGCAGCTTCGCCTGCGCCTCGAGCGTCATCTCGCCGATCTCGTCGAGCAGCAGCGTGCCGCCGTTGGCTTCCTCGAAGTACCCCGGCTTGTCGCGGGAGGCTCCCGTGAACGCCCCACGGTTGTAGCCGAACAACTCGCTCTCGACGAGCTCCCGCGTCACCGCCGCGCAGTTGAACGGCAGGAACCGCCGGTCCTTGCGGGGGCTCAGCGCGTGGATCGCCCGCGCGACGAGCTCCTTCCCCGTGCCGCTTTCGCCCAGGATGAGGACCGTCGCAGAAGTCGGCGCGACGCGGCGCAGCTTCCGGTACACCTCCTGCATCTTGGGCGACCGCCCGATCATGTTCTCCGGCGCGTAGAGGTCATCCACTTGTTCGCGTAGCGCGGAGTTCCGGCGCACCAGGTCATGGCGTTCGACCGCCTTTCGGACACGAAGGCGCGTCGCCGCGATGTTGAGCGGCTTCTCCAGGAAATCCACCGCCCCAGCCTGAACCGCCTCGACCGCGCCAGCGATGGTCCCGTACCCAGTGATGACGATGACCTGCACGTCAGGACAACGCTCCTTCGCTCGTCGGAGAAGCTCCTGACCGTCCATGCCGGGCATCTTCAGGTCGGTCAGCAGCGCGGCGACGTCATTCTCCTCGAGCAGTCGGAGCGCCTGATCGCCGTTCTCGGCGGCGAGGATCCGGTATCCCTCGTTGCGGAAGATGCGGCGCATCGCATCGAGTTCCGTGTCATCGTCATCGACAATCATGACGATCGGCTCAGTCATGGCTTCCTCCACCCGTGCCGGGACGACTCGGGAAGTGCAGCGTGAAGGTCGTACCTTGACCCGGTTGGCTCTTGACGTCGATCCGCGCGCCGTGCAGGTCTGACACCTGCTTCACCACCGCGAGACCCAGCCCCGTGCCCTCCTTCTTCGTCGAGAAGAACGGCTCGAAGATCCTCGCGCGCGCCTCGTCTGCGATCCCCCCGCCGGTATCTCGTACGACGACATCGACGCCGTGCACGGACTGCTCCCCGCGCACCGTGAGCGTCCCGCCGTCGCCCATCACCTGAAACGCGTTGAGGACGAGGTTGAGGAATGCCTGCTTGAGGAGCAGCGGGTCCGCCATCTGCGGCTGCGTCGAGTCGATCTCCCGCACGATCTCGACGCCGAGACGATCGGCTTCAGGCTCGACGAAGTCGAGCACCTCGTGAAGAACGCTCCCGATCTGCACCGGTTCGAGCTCGGCGTGCGATTGGCGCGCGTATCGGAGGAAGTCGCTGAGGATGACCTCCAGACGCTGGATCTCGCCCCGTACTCGGGTCACCTGGCGACGAATGCCTTCGCAGTCCGGCGGCTCATCGCCGGACAGGTCCTCCTCAAGCAACTGCAGCGTGATGCTCATACTGTTGAGGGGGTTGCGGATCTCGTGGGCGAGACCTCGCGCGATCCGTTCCATGGGCGGCGGCGCGGGGTCCGAGCCAGTTGCGGTCGCAGTACGCCGCATCCAGCGTGCCGCCGCAACGGCGAGCACGACGCCGACGGCGATCCCCGCGCCAAACAGGACCCATGCGGTCACGACGAAGCTCGGCTAGTCTGCCAGCGACGTCTTCGGCTGAAGCATGAGGACGACCGGACTGGCGATGTAGATCGAGGAGAACGTTCCGATGATGATCCCGAAGATGAGCGCGAGCGAGAAGGTTCGCAGCTCTCCGGGCCCCGATTCGAGGAAGATGACCACGACCACGAACAGCGTGAGCAACGACGTCAACAGCGTCCGGCTCAGCGTCTGCGTGATGCTCGAGTTCATCACGTCCTCGAGCCGCACGCCGCGCAGGATTCGCTGGTTCTCGCGGATCCGGTCGAAGATGACGATCGTATCGTTCACGGAGTAGCCCACGACCGTCAGGAACGCCGCGAGCGTGGGCAGGTTGATCTCGAGGTTCAGCACCGAGAAGAGCCCGACCGTGATGGCGACATCGTGCGCGGTCGCGACGACCGCCCCGACGGCGAAGCGCCACTGGAACCGGAGCGAGATGTAAACCAGCATCAGCCCCAGCGACAGGATCGTAGCGAGGATCCCGATGCGCCGCAGGTCCCGTCCCACGTTTGCGCCGACTTCCGTGATGCTGATGTCCTCGATCGCGTGTGCGCCCTGAAGCGCCTGGACGATCTTCTGCCCCGTCCCGGCTTCTTCGACCACCGTATCGATCAGCACCTCGTTGCCGGGCGCGACCACGATCTTCGGTCGCGCGATCGCGGCGTTCTGCAACGTCGACGCGACATCGGACGGCGTGACGGGCTCGCTGAACTTCGCGACGATATGCGCCCCGCCTCGGAAGTCGATACCGAGGTTTGGGCCCCCCTTGACGACCAGCGACGCGACGCCGCCCAGAATCACCGCCAACGACACGGTCATCGCAGCCCGACGCACGCCCAGGAAGTTGATCGTACCGGTCACAGGTGCGCCTTTCCCTAGCTCTTCTTGAATCCGAACAGCGGGTAAATCGGGATCGACTTCCGCTTGACCTCGAACGCTCGGAACATCTCGCGCGTCACGAAGAGCGCCGTGAACATGCTCGTCACGATGCCGATGGTGAGAGTCACGCCGAAGCCGCGCACCGAACCGGTCCCGAACTGGATCAGGACGATGGCTGTCAGGACGGTGGTCACGTTCGAGTCGAAGATCGTCCAGAAGACGCGCCCGTACCCCGCGTTGATCGATGCGGACACCGACTTGCCGGCTCGGAGCTCCTCCTTGATGCGTTCGTTGATGAGCACGTTGGCGTCAACCGCCATGCCCATCGTGAGCACGAGACCCGCCAAGCCCGGCAGCGTCAGTGTCGCCCCCAGCAGCGCCAGCGACGCGAGGATCATCAGCGCGTTCAGCACCAACGCGATTGCCGCAAACGTCCCGCAGACGTTGTAGTAGTAGGTCATGAAGACGAGCGCCGTGGCGATGCCGATGATCGCCGCCAGCGTGCCTTGACGGATGGCTTCCTGACCCAGGCTGGGCCCTACAGTGCGCTCGTGGGCAATCTTCATGGGGACGCGGAATGACCCTGACTTCAGTATCGTCGCCAGCTCTTCAGCTGACTCCTTGTCGAACCCGCCGGAAATGGACGCCTCACCGGTCAGGATCGGCTCGCGAATGCGCGGGAACGAGACGACCGTGTTGTCGAGGATGATCGCCATCAACTCGTTGACATGCGCGGCGGTCGCCTCGCCGAACGCTCGACGACCGTTGCCGGTGAAGCGGACCGACACGACGATCTCGGCGATGTTGCGCTGAGTCGTCGCGCGCGAGACATCTCGACCCGTGATGACGGACTCTCGGTCGACGACGAGCCAGTGACCCTCGCGGTCGTAGAGGACCTCTGCGGTATCGGGGACCTGATCCGGCGTGGGAGGCGTGCCGGAGCCGTACCACGGGGCTCCGTCCTTCTGCTGAACCATGCGGAACTCGAGCCGACCCATCGTCTCGATGAAATTGGCGAGCTCAAGCGAGTCGCTCGCGCCGGGATCCTGCACGATGATTCGGCGCCCCCTCGGGTCGCGACGGATATCCTGTTCGCCGACGCCGTGGGGGTCGAGCCGGTTCCGCAGGATCTCGGCATTCTGAGCCAGTGCCTGGCTGACGTGATCGTCCATCTCCCCGGACTCGACCCGCAACCGATAGCGCACTAGGCCCTCTGCGTCTGCGTGGGTGTCATAGATCGGCTCTAAAGCGAAGCTTTCGATGCCATCGAGATAGGCTTCGGTGTCTGCCTTGCGTGTGTCCCCGGCGATGCCCCAGTCGGCGCTCGGCTTGATGACGACGACTAACCCGCCATCTTCCGGTATCACCTCTCGGCAGTTGACGCGGTAGCGCTCGCGCAGGTCGCGACGTATACTCGATTGCGCCTCGGCAAGCGCCTGCTTCTCGGCTTCGGCGAGGTCGAGCTCTAGCGCGAGATAGACGCCGCCTTTGAGGTCGAGACCGAGCCGGATGCGGCTTTCGGACAAGAGCCAGCCGCGCAGTCCCAGAGGCAGCTTGCCGTAGAGCTGGAGGTCACGCAGGACCGCGTCGGGGGAGCGCCCGAAGGAATCGGTGTACTCGTACTTGAGCTTCGCTTGGATCGCGCGGGAATCGTCCGCGGGGCTGGCGCTGTCGTTCAGCCGGACATCGGTGAGCCCTATCGCCTGTGAGCGCTCGCGAAGCGTCGCCGCAAGACGTCGATAGGCTTTGCTCAGTGCCTCCGCTGACTTGGACGCCGGTTTGTCCAGCAGGAACTCGAACCCGCCGTCGACCGACAC
>VGLH01000188.1 GCA_016866785.1 Candidatus Poribacteria bacterium | reverse complement strand
GACGGCTCCCCACGTGAGATCGCTTTCGCGGCGCGTGTCCGACGGTACTTGCTGCCCGAAGTCGTGTGCGCTGCGTCACTGGCTGGCGGCGCGGCAGAGCCGATTCTGTCGGAGGTGCTTCGAGCCGTCGTCGGGACGCTGTCGCCTGACGCGCCTGCGTCTGATATCGCCGCCGCCCGCCGGCAGAAGATGCGGTGGTGCGAAGCGGACGGCTGGACGTTTCCCCTGGTTCTCCGATTGCTGACAGAATCAGGACCGGAGGCTCGGCGACTGCTGCCTGAACGTCTCGGCGTCTGGTACACCACGCAGGACGGCGAACTGCTCTGGTGCGTTGCCGAAACGCCGGATCCGCTCGACTGGCTCCTCCGAGCGCGACGGCGGGGCGAGACCCTCGCTGGTTCTGCTGAGCCTTCGGAGCCGGCGTCATCGTATGTTGTCGTCTCGCCCTACCAGTACCTGAAGCAGGTGAGCGCCGCGTCGGCTCCGGCGCTTCCGCAAGCCCAGGCGCTCAGCGTTCTGCTGAAGGACGGCAGTGGTCGGCACACGATCACGGTGGCTCGCTCGGAAGGGCGACGCGAGCTCGTCATCGCCGATGTCGCGTCGCTCAAGCCCCTGCTGACCGCCATCGACGCGTACGCCGACCTCCGCTGACGTCCTTCACACGTCCTCCCAGTGTCCAGAAGCCATCGAGCGGTACGCCGCGTCGACGATTCGGTTCGTCACGTAGCCGTCCTCGAAGTTCTCGCGCGGCATCGTGCCGGACTTCACGCATTCGACGAAGTGCAGCATCTCCTCGTGATAGCCGTACACGCGCGCTTCATCGACGCACGGGATGACCCAGCCAGTCTCGGATTCCGCCTTCTCGACGACGTGGCCGCCCATGCCCTTCAGCGTGAACGCGCGGATCGGCGTGCCGCGAGTGACATCCGTATAGAGGACGCCGTCGGTTCCGTAGACCTCGTTGCGCAGGTCGAGCCCGCCGTGGGAGCTCCACGACACCTCTGCCTGACCCAGTTGCCCGTCGCGGAACTTCACGAGAACCACCGCGTTGTCTTCGGACTTGGTCTTGGACTTGTGGTAGAGCGTGTCGCCCCAAGCCATGACGGAGACGGCGGGCACGTCCTTGCCGATGAAGTACCGAGCCGCCGCGATGCAGTGACAACCCATGTCGAGGATCGCGCCGCCGCCCGCCAAGTCTTTGTCCCAGAACCACGGAGTGTGCGGACCGATGTGGGCTTCGCGGGAACGGACGGTGAGCACGTCGCCGATGGCTCCGGCGTCGATGGCTTCCTTCGCCTTCATGACCGCTGGACTGAACACCTCGGTTTCGGCATAGCCATGGAGCACGCCAGCCTCGCGGACGGCGTCGAGCATCTCTTTCGCCTCGGCGGCGGTTCGCGCCAGCGGCTTCGTGCAGACGACGTTCTTCTTCGCCTCGGCGCAGAGGATCGCCCCTTCCCTGTGGACGAAGTTCGGCAAGCCGATCAGGACGAGATCGACGTCCGCATCGACGACCTCGCGCATGTTCGTCGTCCACTTGGGTAGGCGCCACTTCTCGGCGAACGCACGGGCGGTCTTCTCGGATTGAGAGTAGTTGATGACGACTTGCTGGTCGGGCACGTGCATCAGTCCGTTCATGTAGAACTCGCTGACGAACCCGCTGCCCAGCAGACCGATGCGCACCATGTGGAGTCCTCCCTATTCACGTCGTTGGTGGAACCGGGTCGGCGAGTACGTAGCATGGGCGACTCGGCGCGACAACGGGACATGAAACGACCCCTGCCGACGGATCGGCTGGGGGTCGCTGGTTGTTGGGCGGGCGTGACTACTTCGTCGGCGCTGCGCGCAGCGGGCTCATCCGCGGACCCGGCACCGTGCCGGGCTGAATCTCGCGCGCCTTGTTGGCGGCGTCCGCGACAGCCTGCAGGAGCTTCCTCGCTTCTGCCGTCTTGCCGCGCTCGACGATGCGAGCGCCCTTCTCCGTGCGAGTAACCGTTCGTTCCACCTCTGCGCGATGCAGATACAGGTCGGCGAACAGCGGATCCATCATCCGACGCGGACGCATCCCGTCGTCGCGGCTCGCCATCATCTCGGCGTGCGCCTGAATGACGGGGACCCACTGCGGGTCGTCCGTCTCGATGGTGCGCTGCAGCCCGTCATCGGTCGCTTTGACTGTGACCGTCACCTCGTCCCCTTGGAGTCCGAGTCCGAAGCCCATCCCGGGCCCCACGCCCCTGAATCCACGACCTGCCGGCGCGATGCCGGTTCCACCGCACGGACCCAAGCCAAGCCCAGGTCTGCCGCCCGGACCCATGCGCATCCCGCGACCGCCGCGACCGGCGGGTCCACCCCAAACGTTTCCGCCAGGAACTCCTTGGGGCGGAGCCTGCCACATGCCTGGATCGCCGAACGCCATCGCGCCGCCGCCCCGTCCGCCGCCGGGTCCTCGCATCCCGCGCCCGCCACCCGGGCCCATCCACATGCCGGGAGCCGGGGGAGCCATCGGTCCACCGCCTCGGGAACCTGGCTGCCACTGCTGCGCGGGAGGCGGCTGAGGCGCCGCCTCGGGTTCCTGCGAGGCATCCTGAGCGACCGCGTAGGCTGTGAGCGCCAGCGCTCCCGCCGCGATCCCGAGTGCGATGCCGAATCGATTGCGCTTCATCGTCGTGTCCTTTCCATGACCTTCGTGCTGGTCGTCAACCGCGCAGGGCCCGGTGACTGCCACGAGGCGGTTCCTGGGCGCGCGTCTGAATACGTTCGATGGCTTCAGCCGTCGTTCCGGTCTCAGTGACGAGGACGCCGTTGTCGACGTTGGTCACAGTGACAACGACATCGTCCGGGCGTGGGCGCGCGTCTTCGGGACGGTTCTGAAGGCGTTCGACGACGGTCGGGTCATCCGAGGTCAACAGAATCTCGATGCCCGTGTCGGTCAACGTCACCGAGCGAGTGACCGCCCGATCCCGGGGCTCCGGTCGGGCTCCACGGTCGCCGCGAGGTCCACGCGGACCGGGACCCATCGTCGGCGCTTCGAGGTCCAAGCCTTGGATCCGCGCGATGGCTTCAGGCGTCGAGCCCGTGATCATCGTCAGGATGCCGCGCCCCGTCGCGGTGCGCGTGATAGTGATGTCCGTCGGCGCGGGTCCGCGTCGCGGGCGAGACGATTCGAGCTCGAGCCGCTCATGGAGATGGCGGACCACGTCGGGATCGTCCGACTCGACCAGGATCTCGATGCCGTCGTCGGTGAAGCGCACGCTGCGTTCGAGCGTGGACGGATCGGACGGCGCGCCCGGGGCTGCGAGCGCGTTCGATGCCGCGGTTTGGCGATCCGTCGATTCCGCTGCCGCGACGTCGGTTGGGCTGGCGGCTTCGTCGCCGCAGCCGACGAGCAGCGCGCTGCCGGTCACGAGCGCCGCCGCAAGAGCGAAGGTTCCGATGCGATGCTTGGCGTTCATTGCGTTCTCCTGTTCCGGTTTGGCGGACAGTTGCTCGAGTTCGTTGCCTCATTGGACGAATGAGTCCGTCGGGCAATGCCGGTATAGGCAACGACCATGCCACGTGGTAGAACGCCTGTTTTCACGGGGTTTCCCGGGTTGGGCGGGGTCGCGGCTCGACGAAATGGTCGAACCGTCGACGATCCCGTCGAGTCTGGGCGTCACGAGCGGAACCCGTCGTTGACGGCAATCGAAATCCATCTTATACTTGGCAAGCCAGGCAGGCCAGCGCCGACGTTTGACCGTCGGTGCAGGAGAGCCAGCGTCAGACGGTTCCTGGACATCGACCGACCTTCGACTTCACAAGCGTTGCTGAGCTGGTTCCCGTCGCCATCCAAGGAGTCCACGATGAGGAAGACGGCGTCCCTTGCATCCCTCGTATCGCTTCTCGCGCTGCTGCTGACGGTCGCAGCCTGCAACCCGACGCCGGTGGTTCAGGGCATCAGTCCGACGAGCGGGCCCGAAGGCGGCGGGAACACAGTGACGATCACCGGCTCGAACTTCAAGGTGGGTGCGCAAGTCGACTTCGGCGGAAAGCTGGTGCCCGCGAACGTGACGAGCGCCACCCAGTTGACCGCGACCGTTCCGGCCGGGGCGATTGGCTCCGTGCAGGTCACGGTCGTCAATCCTAAAGAGAAGCGCGCCGCCGAGTCGGTGACCTACACCTACGAGGACAAGACGGCTCCAGAGGTCACGGCGGTGAGCCCGAGCGACGGCCAGGAGATCCCGCAGGGCGAAGGTGGATACCCGGACGCCGTCGCGACGGGGGTCAACGCGATCACCGTCACATTCAGCGAAGACGTGACGAGCGCCGAGATTAGCGTGTCGTTCGAGTCCCTACCAGATGCCATCAAGAAGGACGTGACGGGAACCGTCGAAGGAACGGTTGCGGTGTCTGGCACGACCGCGACGTTCACGCCGGCGGAAGGAGACCTCCGTTCGGGGCGCAAGTACAGCGTGACCGCGTCCGGAACGGACGCCGCCGGAAACAAGAGCGACATGTCGACGACGTCCTTCTCGATTGCCACGCCTCAGCGCGTGCACTACTACACGGTCAAGGCGGGCGACACCCTGAAGTCCATCGCCGCGCGGCCCGACACGTATGACGACGAGAACATGGCGACCCGCATCCTTCGCGTCAACCAGGACTACACGGAGCTCAACCGGAACAACCTGAAGCCAGGTCTCCGGTTGATCCTGCACTGGTAGGCGGCGGCGGATTCGGTCGCGCCGAGCGCAAATGCAGAAGCGCCGTACGGGTTGCCGTACGGCGCTTTTGCTTGCCTTCACGTCCGAGTCGGGAGGCTCAGCCGGTCGTGATGGGGATCGTGCGGGTCTTGTGCTGCTCGCGCTTGGGCAGCGTGACCGTCAACACACCGTCGCGGAACGACGCCTGCGCGTTCTCGGCATCCACGTACGACGGGAGCGAGAACGACCGCTCGAAGCGACCGTACTGCCTTTCGGCGTAGTAGACGTTTCGCTTCTCGTCGGCGCGCTCCGTCTCGGCTCTCTTCTCGCCTCGAAGCGTCAGCACGTTGTCCTGCACATGCAGCTCGAGGTCGCCCTCACGGACGCCCGGGACCTCGACCGTGACGGCGATGGACTCGCCGTCTTCGTGTACGTCGATCGCGGGATACCAGCCGTCGCGCCGCGCCGTGCCGAAGTAGGCTGGGAAGAACGCGTCGAACGCGCGGTCGAAACCGTCCGATACGTCGAGCAACCTTCTCGGAGACCACTTGACCAGAGCCATCGTTGGATTCCTTTCCATCTGCTTGCTTCGTGAGCGGGGCTGCGTGCCGCCACCTGCCCCGACACGTCATCGCCGGCGTCGGATGCCGGCAGTTAGCTACCAAGCAAGCGCTGTGCCCACGGTACGGAATCGGCGGAGCGTCAGCAGTGGCGCAGGTTCTTTCGGGTCGGTGCGCTGGCGTGTTCGCTGAACCCTGCCAGAATGGCATGTTTGGGCAAGGCGGCTAGCCAGCGTGCCAGTCGGCGATCTGCCAGCCGTTGGTTGCGGCGTACCGCCGCAGGCGACGCTCCGGGCTGACAGCAATCGGCG
>VGLH01000187.1 GCA_016866785.1 Candidatus Poribacteria bacterium | reverse complement strand
CAGGCGGCATCGAGGAGGATATGCCTCTCTGTGCCTTCACGTGGCGCTCCGACCGGATGGCTGAGGGCGTCCACTGGACGGAACGCGCTGCGCCAGTTCTTCACCCAGCCGCGCCGGTCCCTGTCGGCTTCCCTCCGCAACGCCTCACGGAACCGCCCGAACAGATCGCGAAGGGCTCGATGCCACGCCTCCGCGTCGTCCGCCCGCTCCGGTTCCAGCGCGGAGCCGCGCTCCGCCGTCAGTCGCGTCGCCGCATCGCCCCTCAGGTCCACCCAGCAAAGGCTTCCGACGCCGTGCCAGAGCTCGAGACGCTTCGAGCAGACATCCACGTTCTGGACCGCCATGCCCTTGACGAGTACCCGTGTTCGTCCGCCTGACGGTAGCTGCGGCTCCACGAACGCCCCGAGCTCGTGACCCGCGCATCGACCCGTCGAATCGGCGAGCCCCTCCGGACCGTCGCCGATGCCCTGATGGGCGGGAAACTGGAGGCGGATGCGGCTGCCCGTCGCTTCGTCGCCGACGTTGTCCTCCCAGTCCCATACCGCCCAGCGGACGCCTTCGACGTACGAACGCGGGCAGCGCCACTCGGCGGCCTTCGCGATGACCTTGTCGGCGTCGATCGGAACCAGCGACTTCCGGTGGAAATCTGCGTCGATCCGGAGCGCCCCGCCGCGATCCGGCTCGACGATGACGGGATGGCGCGGAAAGACAACGTGCGACGCCGCGACATACGCCGGGTCGACCTGTCTCTTGTCGCCGGTCCCGCCGCCTTGGTTTCCGTCCTGGTACTCAAAGGCTTGGCGCAGCCGTTGCGTCAACGTCGCGTCGTCGTGCGTGATCTGGTAGCCGTCTTTGAGGTAGAGCGTGACTTCGGTTCCTTGCGTGGGCAGCGACCCGTTTCGCAGCCAGAAGAGGCTTCCGGGCCCTGAGATCGTGACGTCGTACGCGCGCCGCTCGTCGGTGTCCGCGCCGCCGGGCTTCGTGCGGACGACGATCCGGTCGGCGACCATGAACGAAGAAAGGATGCCGATACCGAAGTGGGAGATGGGAGTCGCGAGCAACCCCTTGCCGCGCAGACGCCGTTTCTCGCGCTCGAAATCCGGCGAGCGGTAGTAGCTCTTGCCGATGCGCGTGAAGTAGTCTGTGATGATCCGGCGCGTCATCCCGATGCCGTTGTCCGAGACGCGCAGGAAGTCCTGCCCCGACTCCTTGTCATGACCCCACGTCAGCCGGACGGCGAGCTCTTCGGGTCCGCGTGGATCGACCGGCTCGTCCGGCGTCTCCCCTTGCTTCTGGAGTTCCTCCCGCAGTTCCCGCATGTGCACCGCGTCGAGGGCGTTTTGCAGAAGCTCGCGGATGCACAGGTCGGGTCGTCCCCAGAGGGATTCCCCAAGCAGGAGTTGCTGAATCTCGTCCTGATCGAGTTGGAACTGGATGTCTTCGTAGATGTACGCCCCGTTTCTGGGCTCGACGCGTCGATCCACCTTGGGGGGCAGCTCCAGCGAGCAGCACGGGTGCTGATCGCCGACCAATCGACGCTGGATCTCCAGTTCGTCGCGCGCGTCGCGGAGTCCCGTCTCGATCAAGTCGCAGAAGGTCAGAACACTCTTGTGACGGACGGGATGGTCGCACTGCGCCAAGCACTCCAACGTGCTCGTCTTTTGTTGGTACGTCCACTTGGCGATCGACTGATGCTTGAGCCACTCCTGGACGCTGATGTCGCTCTCGATCCCGAGGTGTCGGAAGAGGATGTGCGGCGCGCGGGTCACGTCGAAGTCGAGGATGTCGGCAAGGCGCAGAAGGATGCCGGGGAATGCGTAGTTCGTCCCTCCCACAGCGAACGCCGCCGGGTTGCTCAGAGTGCTCAACTGCGACCGCAGCCAGTCGACATCCCGTCCGTGACTCGCGCCGATCAGGACGAGCTGCTGCTTGAACCCGATCCGGTCGAACTCGTAGAGCCGTTGGTTGCCCGACTCGCGCTGGATTGCGTCGATCCAGTGCTCCATCCTCCCACGGTGCTCGTCGTGCGTCCGTCGGAGATAGTCTTCGAGGATGTGCGCTTCAATGGCGTCGATGCGTCGCTGCGCTTCCTGGGCACGGCTCCTGTCCGTTTCGGCGATGCGCTTCCATCGCTCGATCTGCCGGAGCTCCTCGCCGAAGCCGTCTCGATGGCGGGCGAACTTCACGCCGTCAGGCGTGCCCGGATCGTACAGGCGGTCGCGTTCGTCGGCGGGCAGCGCCATGCCGAGGTCGTGCGCGTACGCGGCGAGGATGCACAGGCCGATCTCCAAGTTCGAGAGCTTCCGCAGCACGTTGTCCGGTACGAGCCCTTCCATGATGCCCAGGACGTTGAGGATGTGCGTCTCGTCATGGAGCGTGAACTGCGGCATGTCCCGGAGGATCGTCTTCAGCACTGCCCGCGCGCTCTCGACGAACTTCTGGATCGTCGCGCAGAGCTCCTCGGCGTTCCGTCCTTTGCGGTGCAGCTCATCCCAGAACCGCGAGTCGTTGAATACCCTGTTCTGGTGATCCCATGTCGGCGTCGGGAACTCCATGCGGGCCCTTCCTGCCAGTCTCTGAGTGGACAATCCGGTTGTGCGTATCGCGTGTCTGGCACTCTACTCGAAGGGACGGACTTGGACAACGCCGGTTCGCGCTATGCCACCTGCGGAGGGTTCACGCGGGCGATCAGGTCGTTGCGCTCCGGTTCCGACATCGGCTTGAACGAACGCGCAACGTCGAGGTTGGCGCGGAACTGCTCGCGGTTCGACACCGCCGGAACGACGACGGCGACCGGCGTGCTCATGACGAGCCCAAGGCTCTCCTCACTCTTGCCGTACGCGGGAGCCGTGTCGAAGTAGTTGACGCCGGCGTCCATGATCTCGTGGATGAGCCCGGCGATCTGTTCTTTGTCCTCGAAGTCGGTGAGGAAGCCGACGCCGCCGAGTCCCAGCAGGGAGACTCGAACGTTCGTCTTGCCGAGAACCCGCTGCGGCAGGAGCGGTGCGCGCACGGGCTCCGCGTATGCCGTCGCGACCGCGCCGCCCGCCAAAGCCGCCGTCGTACCGACGAATTCGCGCCGCGTCATCTTCCGTGACATCGTGGTTCCCTCCGCCAAAGCCTGATCTGCTCCGTCCACTCAACCGGAGTATAGCAGCCTGAACCGTCACCTCCGAGCGCTCCGACGCTTCGGATGCGTTCCTCTGGCGGAACCAGCGCTCAGTCGGCTATGCGATCCAGGAGGCTCGGCGATCCGCCCGATGTGCCGGTTCCTGTTCTGAGAAGGGAAAGAGCTCATGTACGGTGTCATCTATCTCTGGAAGGTCAAGCCCGACAAGCTGGCGGAGCATCTCGACGTCATGTGGCAGACGCTCGCGGTGGAGCGGGAGCGGTGCCCCGAAGTGCTCCTGAACGTCACGCTGGGACCCGCCGCCGACGGAACCTGCGCCGAGGTCCAGGTCTACGCCGACAAGGCGGCGAACCGAGACTTCGGCGGGCGGGTCGAACGCGAGGACGCCGAGCTCCGGAGCCTGTGGCAACGGTTCGGCGACCTCTGCTATCCTGGTGAATGGCGGACGCTTCGGTTCGAGGAGATGGCGTTCTTGGACGCCAGCTTCTTCCGTGCCGCCGCCGGGGTGAGGTGCGCGGAGGTTCCTGAAACGGAGTCGTGAGGCGTCTTCATCCGTTAGGAGCGGGACAGATGCTGCCACGCGAGCGCGTATTCGCGGCGTTGGAACACCGGGAGCCCGACCGCATCCCCTGGGGCGAGCATTCCATCGACTACAACGTCTATGAGGACATCCTCGGGCGCGAGACGCTCGTCCAGGCGAAGATGCGCCAGACACAGGCGTACTGGGACGGACGGCGCGACGAGATCGTCGAGTGCACCAAGCGCGACCGGCTCGACCTGGTCCGCGCGCTGGAGATGGACATCGTCTTTTGCAGCGGCGTTCCGCCCAAGGGCTATCACCCGAAGCCGATGGAGAAACTCGACGAGTCCACCTACCGCGACGACCACGGGCACCTCTACCACGTCTCCGCGACGACCCACGACCTGATGCCCTTCAAGCGGAACACCGAGGGCTACCGCCCGCCGACCATCGAGGGCATCCAAGCTGCCATCGACCGCCTCGCCGAGGAGCCCGCTGGCGACCCGAACGACTCGTCGTGGGAGTTCGTCCACCACTGCGTCCGCGAGATGAAGGACACCCACTTCATCATGGTCACCGTGGGCGATCTCGGCTTCCCCGGCTTCGGGCCCACGGAGGAGGATCAGTGGATGAGCCTCGTCCTGGAGCCCGAAATCTGCCGGAAGCTCGCCGAGCTCCAGGGCAGGCGGATGATCCGCGACGTGAAGCTCTACGCCCAGCTCGGCGTGGATGGCATCATGCCCTGCGGCGACCTGGGCAGCAGCACGGGGCTGCTCGCCAGCCCGGAGATCTACCGCGACATGGTCTATCCGTGGCACAAGGCGCACGTCGCCGAAGCCCACCGGCACGGGCTCAAGGTTCTCAAGCACTGCTGCGGGCACACGTGGCCCATCATCGAGGAGCTCGCGGAGGTCTACGACGCCTATGAGGCGATCCAGGAGAGCGGCGGCATGGACATTCGCAAGCTCAAGGAGCGCGTTGGCGACCATCTGTGCCTCTGGGGCGGCATCTGGCACGAACACCTCGTCCTGGGAACCCCTGACGACATCCGCAACGACGCCCGCTACGCGTTCCGATATGCCGCTCCGGGCGGCGGCTACATCATGGGTTCGACCCATTCGCTCGCCGTGGGCGCGTCGCGCGAGAACATCCTGACGATGAAGCAGTGCCGCGACGAGTGGGGCGTCTATCCCATCGACCCGAAGCGGTTCGTCTGAGAGGGCTGGGCGAGCGAGCGATGCGCGTCATCGGAGGACAGTACCGGGGCATCCGACTGCGCGCGCCGAGAGGGCTGCGGGCGCGTCCGACGACGGATCGCGTCAAGGAGTCGTTGTTCGCGATACTGCGGCATGACACGCCCGGGGCGCGGGTTCTCGACCTCTTCGCGGGCTCCGGCGCGCTGGGCATCGAAGCCTTGAGCCGAGGAGCGAGACACGCGACGTTTGTCGACTCCCACGCGGAATGCGTCGACGCCGTGCGTGGGAACCTGAGCCAGGCGCGCGTCGACGAGCAATCCGCGCTCGTCCTGAAGATGGACGCAGGCAACGCCTTGACGGACTTCGAGCGGCGCGGCGAGACGTTCGGAGTCGTCTTCGTCGATCCGCCCTATGACTCGAACCTGGCGAACGAGGCGCTGCGTCGGCTGGGCTTATCGCATACCGCCGACCCGGACGGCGTCGTCGTCGTCGAGCACGACCGCCGCGCGGCTCCGGCGGACTACTACGGGCGTCTGACGCGCGTGCGCGTCGAGGACTACGGCGATACGGTCATCTCGTTCTTCCGAGAGGTCGATCCGGCGTCGGTGTAGCCGGTCGATTAGAGAGCCGTCACCGATGCCGGCTTGGGCAGTCCATTCCCTGGGTTTCCGCCAAGTCCGCGGACGCCATGCAGTAGGGGCGACGCGGTGCGTCGCCCGTTTCGCGACCAGGGCGACCGGCCTGGTCGCACCTACGAGCCCAGATCGATCGACGAGATGAACCATTCCGGCATTCAGCGAGCGACCTTCGCGCAGTTCGGC
>VGLH01000186.1 GCA_016866785.1 Candidatus Poribacteria bacterium | reverse complement strand
GGAGGTTCAGGCGCGGCTAGGGGAGTGGCGGCGCGGGTGGCTTCTCGGCTTCCGCGACGTCACAAACGCGACGAACGAGCGCACGGCGATTTTCAGCGTTCTGCCGCGGGTGGGCGTTGGGAACAAAATCCCGTTGCTCGTATTTGGCACGCAGGATTCACCATGCTTGGTGTGCTTTCTTGCGAACGCGAACAGCCTACCATTTGACTACGTTGCTCGTCAGAAAATGGGTGGCACGGCGCTCAACTTCTTCATCGTGAAGCAGTTTCCCTTCCTTGCGCCAAATGGGTATTCAGCGATTGACCTAATGTTCATCGTCCCCCGCGTCTTGGAGTTGGTCTACACGTCTTGGGACATGGCTCCCTTCGCGTCGGACGTGTGGAACGACGCGGACGACGCTCTCTGCGAACGCCTTCTGGAACAGCACGAAGCGAACCGCGCCGCCACGGGCGGGCATCCCGACGCGCCGCCGGAGTGGGCAGCCGCTGACTATCCGTTCCCGCCGTTCAAGTGGGACGACGACCGCCGCGCCGTCCTTCGCGCGGAACTGGACGCTTACTACGCCCGTCTCTACGGTCTGACGGAGGAGGAGCTCCGCTACATCCTCGACCCGAAGGACGTCTACGGCGAGGACTTTCCCGGCGAGACGTTCCGCGTCTTGAAGGACAAGGAGACCAAGCAGTTCGGGGAGTATCGGACGCGGCGGCTCGTGTTGGAGGCGTGGGAGCGGCTGACCTGATACCGAGATGTCAGCCATCTGCAATGGGAGGCGCTCCGCATTGCGAAGGTTCGGATCAAGGACGTCCTCAAGAAGATCAGACCAGAAACAGAAAAGAGGTCCGGCTCGCCAGGGATCGTCACCGCATGTCGATCCAGGGGATCCTTGGCAGGGAAACCGGATTGGCGCTTCCGACGAGCAGAACAGACAACGAGAGCCCGGAGCCCGCTACGCACGTTTCCGCCGACATCAAGCCTGGCGCCTACCCGGTGTATGAGGATGTCGAGCTTGACGGTGAGTATGGCTTCCTGACGCAGATCATGTACTACCATGACTCCCTGAAGAGGTTTGTCGAGAGCGGCAAGGCGATTGCTCCTCTGTTCGAAGACCTGTCGAGAAACACGCAGTCCGGTTCATTGCTGAAGGGCCGGCATACGTCGCTGGCCCCGGCAATCCCGCTGGCTCAGGATCTCTTGTCACGTCTTGAGAACCGGAATCCGTTACCGGAGCTACTGCAGATTGAGGCGGACATTCTCGGACACTATTCCTACGACGCGAGTGAACCGACGCTGTTCGGGGACTACACTGATGCAAGACAGGGCAGGATTGCGCTCTACTGGGGAATCATCGGATTCGCTGCTTTGTGGTCTCGGGTGTCGGTAGGGGCAAAGACGGTGATCGTCCTCGCGCACGAGCTGGCGCACGCCTTCACGTATCTCGGAGCGGACAAGGACGGGCGTTGGTGGGGTTCGAACGATTTCGCAGGCTCGCAAGCTGCGCTAGTCGAAGGCATTGCGCAGTATTACACACATGTCGCATGCAAGGAGCTCGACGGGCGCATTCCTGGGGTCTTCGCAGCTTATGAGGATATGCTTCGGCGTCAGTCTGAGGTCTACCGCAGGCATCTTTCGTGGGTAAAGGAATTCTCGAAGGAGGAAGTATCGGAGGCGTTCGTTGAGATACGCCGACAACACAAGGTCAAGGTCGCCGAGTTCGAACTCGCCCTCACACAAGCACGACCTCGCCTTCGTGCGTCGGGGAGTCCGGCAGCGTCAGCCGCCGTAACGAGCTGACCGCGGGTAAGAGGCGGTCACGGATCCAGGCACATGTCCTCGCCGTCAAGCATGAAGCGCCGCAGCTACGCCCATCAGGCACACCGATATGTACGGAAGGCGTTGCGGAACCCAGCGGGATGCCTCATGATCGCTACGGGATCCGTAACGTATCAGGAAAGAATCAGGACAGATCGGCAAGTCGGGCGTGAGAATCCGCACTGTGACTGAGCTCAGTTGGGAGAGCGCCTGAATCGCACTCAGGAGGTCAGGGGTTCGACTCCCCTCAGCTCCACCAAGCCAAAACCCAGTCGTGGCTTCGGTTCTCACCACTTCGACCGACCCATAGCGAGCGCAACAATTGGCGACTTTTCGTGTCAAGATGACACGCCTTGCCGGATCCTTTCCTGACTTCAGGAAAGCCTCAGGAAAGGTTCAGGAAAGCCCGACCAAGCGTTCGGAGCCGACTTCCTGATTCCCCTCGCCCTCAGCGAAGGAGTCAGGAACCCCATGCGCGGCACACGTCCGCTAATCCGATTGCTTCCGCATCGGTCAGTCTCAGGCTTGTTCCTCACCCGGTCAGGGGAGTACGTCGCCGACGTCAAGCCGGACGATGGGACGCGGGTCGTTCGTCGCTTCGGAACCGATCGGACGCGTGCGCTGGGGCTGTTCTCAGAGCTGCTCGACAAGCTGGCGGAACAGCATGCCGAACGCACGAATCCAAAGGCCGTTGACTTCCTCTGCGCGACCTTCCTCGACTCACAACGCCACCTCAAGGCGTTCGATTTCGCGCAGGAGCGCATCCGGGCTATCGTTCGTTTCCTCGACGACCGCTACCCAGGTGTGCGGTTGTCCGACGTACGGCGCCATCACGCGGATGCCCTGGGCGACTCCTACGCCCACCTGTCACCCCGCACGCGCAAGGCGAATCTCGACAAGTCAAGCAAGCGCTCTATCTCGCTGTCGACCTCGACCTGCTCCCCGCAAACCCGCTGGCGCGGGCAAAGAGCCCTCGGTTCGACAACCGGCGCGTGCGCGTCTGCGGGATGGACGACTTCGTCGCGCTGGTCCGCGCTGCGGACGGCGACGTAGCGGACATGGTCCTCATACTCGGTCTGACCGGGTTGCGCCCATCCAACGTTTTCAGCTCCGGGCAGTGAGCTCAGGCGTTGGGGCGCCCGCGTTGCGGTCTTTGCCGGAGAGGAAGGTGGCGAAGTCCGTGGTAGTGGCGTAGTCGCCCATCAACGTCTCGATGACGTTGACGAACACGGACTTGCCGTTCATTCCATCCCCAAGTAGGAGGAACATGGCATGCTCCTCGACCGATCCCGTGAGCGTGTAACCCACCGCACGCTGGACGAACTCAATCAGCTGAGTATCAGCAGCGAAGACTTCGATCAGGAACCTCTCCCATCTCGGGCACTGGGCCTCCGCGTTGTAGACTGCTGCGCAAGACTTGGTCAGGTTGTCCTGGCGCCGCCCATAGTGGAATGTGCAGGTTCCCAGGTCGAGCGTGCCGTTCCTGACCCCCAACAGCATGTGGTCAGAATCGAAGGTTGCCGGTTCCGATGCCACTGGACGGAGCGACTGCAGCAATGCCATTGCGTTGTCACGAGAACGTCGGTTCTCGAAGGACTCAGCGAACTTACGCCGCCGCTTGCGGTGGTCTTCATCCTCGATGCGCTCGACGAGCCGTTGGTACAGCCGAGTTGCGTCCAGAACGCTGCGATCTATCGCGCCCGTGTTGCTCGGGCCCCAGCGATTGCCGTCCCACACCAGCCACAGATCACTCCCGTGGACGTATCGCACGTCCTCCCCGATGGCGGATGCGAGGAACTCCGCGAATCCGGTCTCGGTGAGCGAGTAGTCGGTCACGTCAAGCGCCGGCTGCGTTTCGTCGGTGTCTACCGTGCGGTGCCTTGTTTGTGAGACAGCCCTGTCTCTTGGCGGACGTCTGAAGGCCTGATCCAGCGATGCGTGCGCCTCCTCGAGCATGTAAGGAGGATCTCCCATGTTGCGGACCCTCGTCGCGAACTCTTCCATGAGCATGTTGGCTTCTGCCTTGGACCGTCCGTCGTCGCGCAGTTGGCACGCAAGCCAGAACCCCGTCTCGTTCCGAGTGCCAGGAACTGCTCGTCGGAGCGCTTCGTCGAGCAACCGTTGCCCTTCCAGCACTGGGACGGGTGACAGACCGGGCAGGATGGCTGGGCGTGCTGGCTTCGTCGGCGGGTCCCCCAGGGTATCGAGCAGACATGCGGGGGCGTCTGCGACGGACTCGAACGAGTCCCTCCACTGGTACGATCGTCGTGTATCGGGATGGATGGACGGTGGAGCAACGACGTAGTGACCTGTGGATAGGATCTCTACGCCCGGCGCGGGCGACACCTTGCTAGCGCCCTCGAACTCAATGGGCATTCGGAAGTAGAGATGGAACCCTCCGTCGCCCCGCCCTGTATCCACCGTCGCCGTCGCAGGAAGGCTCGCCCGGGAGAGCCAGCGCTTACCCTCCCCATCACGATCGTGCCGTGGGTCGTAGTCGATCGCTGCCAGACACGACACTGTGC
The DNA here is from genome assembly GCA_016866785.1 of Candidatus Poribacteria bacterium. NCBI lineage: Bacteria > Candidatus Poribacteria > Candidatus Poribacteria bacterium. Next base: position 1,358 of record VGLH01000186.1, on the reverse strand, counting down.
CGGTGATGATGCCTATGTTGGGTTGGTGTCCAGATGGCTGGCTTCGCCTCTGTGCGGATTCAGCGAACCACAAGCGGATCATCCCCTCGGTCGGGAGCTGTGCCTGGAGCGACTGCCACAGGATGGCAGGCTCCTTCGAGCAGGGCTTGAGCGGAAGCACCGAGAAGCCTTGCGAGAGATAGTCCAGCGCGTACGCCTGGACGTCACACTGAGTATCCCTTGTCATGCCCAGATCCCTTCTGTGATGCGCGGTGTGTCTGTGTCGGATTCGCGAACCTGCCAAGCACGACGTGCCTTCGACCAGTGCTCCAAGCGCAACACAATCTGCTCACCGTAACCCCGGTCGATGCCGATACCGTGACGATCGAACATCTCCAGTGTCGCCTCGAGCGTCTCGCCACTCGCCAGCTGTAGGCGCACCCCGGCACCCGCTAGGCGACGGAGCTCAGCCAGATTGTGCCGGTCCACGGCGTACCCTGCGGGGATCGGAGCATGTGCCTCTCCGGGTCAACCCGCTTCGTGAGCCAGACGAGGTTGTCCCTGTCGCGGACGAGCCGCCCAACTGGACGTCCGCCGGCGCGGACCGTTCTTGCTTCTGCCCGTTTCATGTGTTACATTCTCCGTGCATGAGTTAGAGTAGTTTGCCTCACCCGTTCGCGGCCTATGCCGCGTCGGCTGGGGCTTTCTTATGTGCGTCGTACGTGTCGACGAACTCGTCGATGTCCGCCAGCTCGACGCCCAGTGCTGACGCGATCTTCCGCGCCTGATGTTCCGATGCGCGAAAGCGACCGTTTTCGATGACCGCGTAGGTGGCGACATTGATCCTTGCGGACGCCGCCACCTGGACGTGGGTCATGGCACGTTGCTTGCGGAGGTGTCGGAGTGTCACATGTACCTCCTTGTCTCAGACTGTACTAGGACCCAAACAGCAACTCTATCGCATCCAGTATACCAATGGGTGCGCCTGATGACAAGAGCATATGCATGGCGAATCCAGTAGGCATGCTAGTCTAATGGACTTTCGTCCTCAGATTCCCACGGAATAGTACGGATTCTGATGGATCCATGACTACCGTTTCCGTGCCCATGGCCAACGACATAGGCGGGGACTGACACTGCACTCGACCGTGCCAGGTGCAGAATAGGACAAGTCGTATGGAGCGAACACACGTGTGTCTGCTGGTGGCGGAGCGACTCGCGATCGAGCACGGCAGGATTCCCACGGTTGAGGCACTGAGGCGAGAAGCCCAAGTCGCGACCGCGACCGCCAGCAAGGTCCGCAAAGCCATCGACCAACAGCTTCGGGAGCAGATCGTCGAACCAAACCATCTGCTTCGCTGGGTCCGCGTTGCCGAGCA
>VGLH01000185.1 GCA_016866785.1 Candidatus Poribacteria bacterium | reverse complement strand
TGGGTCGCGGTCTTCCTCAACAGCGGCGATCAGGTCACGGACGAGCGGCGCGTTCAGCGATTCGACGCTGTGCCCCGCCGGTTCGCAGACAACGCGCCACTCCGAGTCGGACGGAGCCGGCGTCCAGCACGGATGCGGGTAGTGCATCAGGTATCCGCCTCGGTAGGCGAGGATTCCGTCGCTGCCGAGGATATGCAGCCCCATCGACCGGTTCGCGAACCGGTTCCCTTCCTTGCGCGAGAAGAAGTGGCCCAGCACGCCGCCCGCGAAGCTATACGTCGCGTGCAGGCAGTTCCCGAGGATGGGCCCAATGTGCTCGTCGCCGAGCCGCGCATCGCGCCGACCTGCGTCGTGACCGTCCTGAAGCACCGACGCCTGAACCCATCGCGGCGTCCCGACGAAGTAGCACATCAGGTCGAGGATATGCGTGCCGAGAACCATCAGGTCCTGCCCGCCGCCCCGGCTGTCCATCTTCCCGAACCCGTGGAGCTCGCGGATCTCGCCGATGGTTCCGTCGGCGATCATGCGCTTGGCTTCGGCGATGAACGGGTGCGCGCGCGTCTGGTGCGCGACGGCGATCTTGACGCCGTTCTCGTCGCAGGCCCGGATCATGTCGTCGGCTTCTCGAGCTGTTCGCGCCAGCGGCTTCTCGCAGTAGATGCCCCTGACGCCGGACTGTGACGCCGCGATAACCATGTCGCGATGCTGATCGACCCATCGCGGCGCGACGCTCACCAGGTCGAGCTTCTCGCGCCGAAGCATCTCGCGGTAGTCGGCGTATCGAGCCTTCGCGGGAACCTTGAGCCGTTCCCCGGCGGCGTTCAGTCCTACCCCGTCGGCATCGGCGACAGCGACGATCTCCGTCTCCGCGACGTCGAGATAGACCGTGTCGAGTCCGTGTCCGTAGTTGCCCCGTCCCGTGTGCCCGATGACTCCGGCGCGATAGGTCGTCATGCTCTCCCTCCCACTCGCATCAGCGCGAAAGGTTCCGCCAGAACTCGACGCGTCCGACGGGCGGGTCCTGCCAGTTGGAGCCGTAGAGATCGATATCACCGTCGGCGTCTAGATCGCCGACGCGCAGGTTGTGCGAGCCCGTCGCCGCCACGACCTGGCGCCGCCATGAATGGCCCCCGCCGGCATTGAAGAAGACGAGCACTTCATCCGGGTCGTCCGACTGCGCCATCTCCGCGGTCACGATATCCAGCGCTCCGTCGCCGTCCACGTCGGCGAGCTCCAGAGAGTGCGTGAACGCGATCGGGTCCTGGACGACATGCTCGCGCCATCCGCTCGTCGTGGGGTCTTCGGGAGCCTCGAACCACACAAGACGCGCGGTTCCTTCCGATGGCGTCAGGACGATGTCGGCTCTGCCATCGCCGTTGATATCTCCGACCTTCACGGATGTATCGCCATGACGCCAGTCGGCGTAGGCATGCTCCGTCCACGCACCGTTGGCGCGGCGGTACCATCGACTCGCAACGACGATGTCCGGTGACCCATCGCCGTCAAGGTCGCCGGTCGCGAGGCCTTCGCCGTCGGGGCACGCGAACGTCGTATGCTTCCATACATCGCCCGATTCGCGTGCCCAGACAAAGATGCGATCCCTTGGGCCTCGTGACCACGTCGAGACGGCCGTCCCCGTCGACGTCGGCGAGCTCCAGGTCGTGCGCGTGTTCGTTGTGGACGCCAATCAGGTGGGGAGCCCATGGGTCGGAGCTCGGATCGCCTGCGGGCATGGGGTTCTCGTACCAGCGGAGGATGCCGGCGGAGCCATCTGGCACGACGACGTCCAGGTCGCCGTCGGCGTCCACGTCGCCAAGCTCCATGTCGGTCGTGAAGTTGCTGGCGTCGCGTGTGATGACGACTCGGTTCCACTCAGGAGCGGGATACCAGATGAGCCAGTCGCGGTTGGCGAGAACCAGGTCGGCAAGCCTGTCGCCGTTAAGGTCGCCGATCGCCTTGCAGTCGCCCCAGAACTCGCGGTCGATGACGACATGCTCGAAGCGCACGTCCGCGCCCGCAGCGGATGCCGCCAGCCACGCGAGCAGAACCACGGCACGCATCGTCTCTGCCTCCTGCGGCTCACCAAGCGAACGTGCCCTTCCACGCGGCTTTCAGGTCGTCAATGGACGCGGAGACGCACTCGGAGCCGTCGTCTCGGCGGACGACGAACCGATCCGACGCCGTCACGGTTCCGATCCGTCCGAAGGCCGCTCCGTGTGACGCCAGCACGCTCTCGAACCGGTCCGCGTCCTCGGGCTTCACCGTGACGATGAATCGGCTCGCCGACTCCGAGAACAGAATCTCGTCTGCTCGGATCAGCCTATCCGCGACCGGCACACCCTCGACGGACAGCGCCATGCCAAAGCCGCCAGCGAACGCCATCTCCGCCGCTGCGACCGCGATACCGCCCTCCGAGCAGTCGTGCGCCGCGCTGACCAGCCCCGCCTGGATGGCAGCGTGGAGGGCGTCCATGCTCCGCCGGCCCTCATCGGGACGCACCTGCGGCACGCTCGCTCCGACCTCACCGAGCAGGGCGTAATAGTGGGAGCCCCCAAGCTCGCGGTAGGTCCGTCCGAGAACGTAGACGACCTCGCCCGGAGCCTTGGCGTCCATGGACACGACCTTCTCGACATCGGGCACCACGCAGATCGCCGAGATGAGCAGCGTCCCCGGTATCGCGACCTGTTCGCCAGTACGTCCATCGCGGTACTCGTTGTAGAGGCTGTCCTTGCCGGAGATGAAGGGCGTCTCGTACGCCTTGGCGATGTCATAGCACGCCTTGGACGCGCGGACGAGTCCCGCCAGCCGGTCGGGCTTGTCCGGGTTCCCCCAACTGAAGTTGTCGAGCAGCGCCGTCCGTGTCCGCGATCCACCGACGGCGACGACATTCCGCAGCGCCTCGTCGATGGCGAGAGCCGCCATCCAATACGGGTCGATGTCGCCGTACTTCGGGTTGATCCCGTTGGCGACGATCACGCCTTCGGGTTCACCGAGAACGGGCTGCACGACGCATGCGTCGCCGGGTCCGTCGTCGGACGCGCCAACCAGCGGCTTCAGAACCAGACCGCCCTGCACCTCGTGGTCGTATTGCCGGACGACCCACTCCTTGCTGGCGACGTTCGGCGCCGCGAGGATCGCACGGAGGGCTTCGGTCAGGTCGGCAGGCTCCGGGAACTGTGGGTCGCGCCGCGTCGGCGGGTTCCAGACCGCCTGCTTCATCGCACGCGGGATGCCGTCGTGCAGGAACTCCATATCGATGTCAGCGACGCGCTCGTCCTCGAAGAAAACCTCCAGCCGGCCTGTGTCCGTGAACTCCCCGAGAACCGTCGCTTCGACGTTCTCCGCCCGGAACACGTCCAGGATCGCGTCCCGGTTCTCCGGCGGAACCGCCAGAACCATCCGCTCCTGCGCCTCGGAGAGCCATATCTCCCACGGCAGCAGACCGGCGTATTTCAGCGGCACGCGCTCCAAGTGAACCCGCGCGCCGATGTCCTTGCCCATCTCCCCGACCGCCGACGAGAACCCCCCCGCGCCGCAGTCGGTCACGTCCCGATAGAGTTCCAAGTCGCGCGCTTGCAGCAACGTGTCGCTGACCATCTTCTCGACGATCGGGTTGCCGATCTGCACGACGCTTCCCAGCGATTCGGACGTCTCATCGAGCTCCAGCGACGAGAAGGTCGCGCCGTGGATGCCGTCCCTGCCCGTGCGCCCGCCGACGGCGAGAATCAGGTCGCCGGGCTTCGCGCCCTTCTCGACGCGGTCGATGGGAATGATCCCTACCGTCCCGGCAAAGACGAGCGGATTCGCGGTATAGCGCGGATCGAACAGGATCGCGCCGTTCGCCGTCGGGATTCCCATGCGGTTCCCGTAGTCCCGCACGCCAGAGACGACGCCCTTGAAGATGCGGCGCGGATGGAGCACGCCATTCGGCAGGTCGTCGTACGAGGCATCCGGCAGGCCGAAGCAGAACACGTCGGTGTTCAGGATCGGCTTGGCGCCCAGGCCGGTTCCCAGGATGTCTCGGATGACTCCGCCGATGCCGGTTCCTGCGCCGCCGTACGGCTCGATGGCGGACGGGTGATTGTGCGTTTCGACCTTGAAAGCGATGTGGTAGTCGTCGCTGAACCGGACGATCCCCGCGTTGTCCTTGAACACGGACACGCAGAAGTCGGAGTCGAGCTCGCGCGTCACGCGGGCGATGGTGCTGCGGAGGATGCTGTCGATCACCTCGACGCTCTCGCCCTCGCGATACTCGATGACGCCTCGGAACGTCTTGTGGACGCAGTGCTCCGACCACGTCTGGGCGATGGTTTCCAGCTCGACGTCCGTCGCGTCTCGCCCCTTCGACCGGTAGTACGCCTGAACCGCGCGCATCTCCGTCAGATTCAGCGAGAGCGTCCCGCGACGGCTGATGTCGAGCAATTCGTCGTCCGTCGCGTCGCGCAGCGGGATCGTGCCGACGTTCGCGGGCATCAGATGATCTCCAGGGCGTCGACATCAGGGAGCGACGGGAACGCTGGCGTCGGCAGCGTCTGGTACCAGTACGCGACGGATGCGATATCGTCCTGCAACGGCAGATACCGCCCGCCGCTGCGCCATCCCAGAGCCTGGATCGTCACGCGAATGTCTCCCTCGAACCGGACCGGATCGACGACATGCCACCGGTACATGCTGAACCGCTGCTGCGACTGATAGGTCCCGTCCGGTCGGATCACAGGGCACATGCCCATGTAGGGCGTCGAGTAGGCGGTGTACTGCCCATCGACGTCCCAGTTGTAGGCTCCGCCGAAGTAGTCCTCGGTGCCGGTTCCGCAGATGGTCGGGAACTCGCCGTCGCCGTCGAGGAAGAACTTGATCTCGCCCTCGCCCCACCAGCCGGTGTTGTTGACACCCCACGCCAGCGCCGTTCCGACGTATTGACCCTGTCCCGCGACGCCTTCGAGGATCGTATAGGGCTGCTTGTAGGGCAGAGGGTTCGTCCGGCGGAACTGGGCGTGGAAGTAAGCGGCATCATCCGGCACATCAGTCAGCGTGTAGTTGACCTGGTAGTAGTGCGTCAGCGGCTCGGTGTGCCGGTTCTCCAGCGTGATGCGGCATCGCTTACGGAAGGGCATCTCCCAGAAGCAGTTGTAGGCGCGGTTAGGATTGACGGCGACCATCTGCGAGTTGATCTGGGCAAACCGCCCCCACCCTGACGCGAAGAAGTCGGCGATGGGCGTCTCGACAGACGGCGCTTCCTGGTCGTCCCAGTAGATGCGCAGGATGTAGTACCGTGCCACCGGGCCCTTGCGCGACACGTCGCCGCTCAGCCACATCGACTGGATCGCCCCGGGGCCCGCGATGTCGGCGATGGTGTACGTCTCGCCAGCCCGGATAACGACGCTCGGCGATACCTTCCACCCGACGCCGAGGTCGCGAGCGCACGACGCGCCCGTTCCCTCGGTTGCCATGCCGCCCCTGCCCTTCGCGCCGCCGGGGTTTTCGGCGCTGATCGACCGCGTACGGGCGTTCGAGAGACGCCACAGGTTCCCCGGATGCATGCCGAGCCCGTTGAATGGCGTCATTCGCTTCCTTTCGAAGGCATCACGAGAGTCGATGTCGAGCCCCATCTGCCCTCGAACACGAAGTGAGTCAAGGAATTTCGGACGCGCGCAGCGAGCTCCCGATCCCGGAAATCCTCAGGCAGAGAGGACGGCTCGTCGAGGTAG
>VGLH01000184.1 GCA_016866785.1 Candidatus Poribacteria bacterium | reverse complement strand
TGCCGTGGGTGTCGAACGTATGCACCTCGATGGCGTTGCCGTTGCCCCGCGAGCGTATCTTGCCCTTCGACCCGTGGACCTCGAACTCATAGCCGCTGGCGGGGTTCATCGTTCCGTTCACGCCGTTGGCGAATCGAAAGTAGCCGTTCAGGATGGAGGGATCGGAGTCCGTGCGGTTGTCGCCGAAGTCGGCGGGTTCGACGGCGGCGTGCCCTTGCGCGAAGCGCACCTCCGGGTCGCCCGCCAAGAAGAGGAGCATGTCGGTCGTGTGCGTGTGCGTCCAGAGCGCGCTCCCGGACGAATAGGCGCAGATGGACTGCACGTCTCCGACGACGCCAGCCTCGATCAGCTTGCGGATCTGCCAGAACGAGTCCTGGTAGCGCCGGTTCACGCCGAGGTTCAGGTGAACCCCGTGCGTCGCGCACGCGGCGCGGATGGCATCCGCTTCATCCATCGAGCAGCACAGCGGCTTCTCGACGTAGATGCCCTTGACGCCGTTCTCGGCAGCGAAGACCGCGATGTCGGCATGCGAATCGGGTCGCGTCGTGATGCTGACGATGTCGGGTTTCTCCCGCGCGATCATCTCTCGATAGTCGGTGTATCGCGCCGCCACGTGCCAACGGTCGCCCAGAGCGTCCACCTTGGTTCGGACCACATCGGCGGCGGCGATGAGGGCGGTCTGCCGGGCGGCGACGTAGGCTCCAGCGTGGCAGTAGGGCGGTACGAACCCCGGATGGTTCGTCAGCTCATCGTCGATGAAGCCTCCCATGCGTCCGCAACCGACGATGGCGGCTCTGAGTTCGCGTGCCATGGTCTCTCCTTCGGTCCACGGAATCCCCGACGTCCGAGGCACGATAAGCGTTCGCGGAGCGAGCCGCAAGGCGGCGGCTTCCGGCGTGCCGCCCGTCGTGCTAGAATGGAGCGCCGTCGCTCGTGACCGATGGGAGCTACCATGCCCGGACGAATCGCGTTGTTCCCCGCGAGCTTCGATCCGATCACCAACGGACACGTGGATATCATCACGCGCGCGCTGGCGATGGATGTGTTCGACGCGCTCGTGCTCGCCGTCGGGGTCAATCCGGCGAAGCCGGCGCTGTTCACCGTAGCCGAGCGGTTCGACCTGCTGCGACTCGTGATGCAGGACCTGCCCTACGGCGAGCGCGTTCGAGCCGAGACGCTCGACGGGCTCATGGTGGAACACGCTCGCCAGATCGGCGCGAGTGCCATCGTCCGAGGCATCCGCTCTCCGCTCGACTTCGAGTACGAAGCTCAGATGGCGTTCCTGAACCGCCATCTCGCGCCGGAGATCGAGATCGTCTTTCTGATCGCCGATCCGCAATACGCGTTCCTCAGCTCCACGCTCGTCAAGCAGGTCGCCGAGATGGGCGGCGACCTCGAAGGCCTCGTCCCAGGGGTCGTCATACGGGCGCTTCGGGAGCGCGTGCAGGCAGATAAGACGCGCGCCTCTAGGCGATGGAGACCGCCGCGATCCAGCTCGCCATCGTCCGAGTGAACCCATGAACCTGGAACGCGACCTTAACCCTCGACAGCGCCAAGCGGTCACGTTCGGCGATTCGCCGCTGCTGGTTCTCGCCGGTCCTGGCACCGGTAAGACGCGCGTGATCACCTACCGCGTTGCGCACCTGGTTCAGGTGGACCGAGCTCGTCCGGATCATGTTCTCACGCTCACCTTCACGAACAAGGCGGCGCAGGAGCTTTCCGACCGCGTTCACTCGCTCCTTGGCAGCAGCATCGCCGGGGAGGTGTGCGTCGGGACGTTCCACACCATCTGCTCGCGCCTGTTGCGAGAGTGCGCACCGACGCTCGGTCTCCGAACGGACTTCGCGATCTTCGACCAGGAGAGCCAGGACGCCATCCTCGCGGAAGTTCTGCGGCAGGTTGGCGTCGACAGCAGTCCGTGGACCGTGGCACGGGTTCGCGACCTGATCAGCCTTGAGAAGACAGCGTTGCGCGACCCGGCACAGGCGGTCTTCGAGGTTTGGGACGACGAAGGCACGCCCATCGAGAGCCCCCACACGCGGGAACAGCTCCGAATCGCCGTCGCCGCGTATGTTGAGCGGCTTCGCAGCCACAGTGCGTTCGACTTCGACGACCTGCTCGCCGTCACGACCGAAGGTCTGCGGATGCACGAGTCGATCCGTGACCGCTACCGCGACCGGTTCCGATACGTGCTCGTGGACGAGTATCAGGATATCAACTGCGCCCAGTACGAGTTCCTGCGAGCGCTCGTGGGTCCGCCGCACCGCATCACGGCAGTCGGCGACGAAGATCAGAGCATCTATCGGTGGCGTGGGTCGAGCCCGGAGTGGCTCCGGCGGTTCCGTGAGGATTTCCAGCCCAAAGTCGTCGAGCTCGAGCAAAACTATCGCTCGACCAAGATGATCTTGGACGTCGCGGGCAAGGTGATCGCCAACAACCGTCGAGGCGGAGTCAGCCAGTTGGTCACCGACAGCGATGTGGGCGACCTACCCTACGCGTACCGTTTCGCCGACGAGGAGGCTGCAGCGTCTGGCGTGGCGAAGCTGGTCCGCAGGCTTCACCGTGAAGCCCACGTCGCGTACCGCGACATCGCCGTGTTCTACAGGCGTCATTCGAACGCCGATCTGTTGTCAGATCGGCTGACGAAGGAAGGCATCCCGCATCAGAGGATCCTGCCCGCTTCCCATGTCTTCGACGGCGAGGAGGCAGGAGTGGTGTCATGGCTCCGATACCTCACGTTCGGTCTGGACGCGAATCTGCTGGATGCGCTCCGGTTCCCGACGGACGTGTTGGACGAGTGGTCGCGCGTGTGGCTCCAAGCGCGGGCGAACCGAATGAGCCTGCGGCTCGCCGAGTCCATCGAGCGTGAGAACGGAGACATACCCCCGCTCACTCGCGTCTCGCTAATCCGGGCGCTTCGGCGACTCGACGGTCTGGGCACACAGATCGACGGCAGCTCGGCGGCGGACGCGGTGCGCGCGCTTCTCGAAGAGCTCGATCTGCATCGCAGCCCCTTCGATCTCGCCAGCGAGGAGCCCGAAGTGGGAGGGGACCTGATCGCGCTGGATGACGCTGCGGACGTCCTCCATGCAGCCGTCGCACGTGAGGAGCCGATCCATATCCACGTCGCCGGGTCGCTGGACGAAGTGTGCGCCGGGCTCGTTCTCCAGAGCGTGCTCAAAGACTACTTCGGTTGCACCGCGAGTCTCGACATCGGCGAGACTGTCGCTCTCGCTGAGGGCGTGACGCTGGTCGTGGGGCCCATCGATGTTCCCTCCGCGCCGAACCGACGCGTCATCTGGATCGGGGCCCCGGAGACCGCGTGGGCGCTTCACCTGTGTCCCCGACGCGTCGATGGCGGGCCCCATGTCGCCGCATGGGTCGCCCTGCGCCTCTGTCAACGACTGCTCGCCGCTGCGGAGAAGACCCCGGAGGAGGGTGTTGTCGTCTACGATCTCGAAACGACCGGGAACAGCCTGACCGCGTCGGAGATCATCGAGTTCGCCGCGACGCGTCTGGGCAAGCCGGAAACGACCGACCATCGTTACATCAAGCCCCGTCGATCCATCCCCCGGTTCCTGACTCAGATCCATGGGATCGGCGATTCCGATGTCGAGAACGAGCCTTCGATCGAGGAGCAGGTCGGTCCGATCCGGGACTTCCTCGGCGACGCGATCCTCGTGGGTCACAACGTCGAATCGTTCGACAACCGCCTGCTGGCTCGCGAGTTCGACAAACACCTGAAGGTTCCGCTGCACAATGCGACCTACGACACGTACACGGTCGCCAAGCGGCTCTATCCGCACGAGAACCACAAGCTCGAGTCGCTAGCGAGGAAGTTCGGTCTGGAACACGGGACGCTCCACCGTGCGCTCCAGGACGCCGAGGTGACGAAGGCGCTCTTCCGCGCCCTGAGAACCGAGGAGCTCGACCGGCGGGCGCGCACGAGCCTGCCCGAGTACCTGCCATTCGTCGCGGTCGGAATGCTGGCGCGTGGCGCATGGGAGTCCGAGGCGCTTTCGCGATGGCGGCAGGCGGCGGTGCGATGGCTGACAACTCACGACATGCGTCGCGAAGTCGCCGCGCGGCTTCCAAAGGAGCTCCGCGGCGAAGCGCGGCGGATGCTCGACACGGTGATGCGCTCCCGGGCGTCGGAGACGGCGGCGGACAGCCGATGGCATGCTCTGCGCGAACGGCTCCTGCGACGGGTGACGCAGTTCGAGGAGACGAGCGAATCGCACTCGCTACGGGATTTCCTGAACGCCCGCGCGCTGGCGCAGCCGACCGACGAGCTGGACTCGTCGAAGGATGCCGTGACGCTGATGACGCTCCATTCGGCAAAGGGAACCGAGTACCGAGCGGTCATCGTCACGACGCTCGAAGAGGGTATTCTGCCGGGGTTCCGAGCTCCGAAGGACCCGGAGCTGATGGCAGAGGAGCGACGCCTGTTCTACGTCGGTATGACACGCGCCAAGGAACGGCTCTATCTGGTATCGGCGAGGAACCGGGACGGACGCGACCGCGAGCCGTCGCGCTTCCTTTCCGAGATTCCCGCGAACCTGCTCCGGACATGGTCGGCGAACGGAGCCTGACGGACGTTCTTGACAGTACCATGCCGGGGCGCTCCTGCCGCGAGATGGGATGGTACGATGTGGGTTTCCCTGCAGAGGCGCAGCAATGCCAATCGGGCCCGTCGGTACGTCGGCGGACTGGCGATCTCTGTCGCGGTGCACCTGATCGTGGCAGCCGTCCTGAGCGTGAGGTTCCTGGCTCCGGCAGTCGAGCGCGCCGCGCGGGAGTTCACCGTCGCCGTGGTCGCGTGGACGCCGCCGAACCTGGCGCCGACGGTGCGTAAGGCTGCGCCGCCGGCAAGCCCTGCCCCGGAGCCTGCCGATGCGCCCGAACCAGAGAAGCCGTCGGCGTCGATGTCGTCGTTCGCTGGCGTCGCGGGCCCGATGGCAGTTCGCGGCGTCAGAGACCCGGCAACGCTGACAGCCCGACGGATCGAGCTCGCCGCGCGAGATGATGCTCCCTTCATTGAGCGGAACGACCGGATCGGCTCCGTCGTGGGCAATCGTCCGTCATCGCTGCCGGCGTTTTCGGCGCTGCTCGACGGCTCGGCGCGCGCCACGGGCGAAGTCGTGCCCGTGTCTCTGCCGGAGGGCAGCCTCTCCGGGCAGTCCCCGGAGGTGAGTCGTGAACCGGGCGTGACGGCTGCTCGGCGCGGGATCGGCTTCGAGAACGCCGGTGCCGGTTCCTACGGATCGAATGCCTCGCCGATCGAAGGCGTGTCGAACGGTGTCTATCGGAACCTGATGCAGGGAATCGCGCGCGGGATCGTTGCGAACACGGAAACGAGAGAACTCGACATCGTCTTCGTCGTCGATACGACGGCGAGCATGGTCGACAACGTGCGCGGCGTTCAGGCGTACGCGGACGAGTTCGTGAACCTGTTGATCGCGGATCGGCGGAACGTGCGCTTCGGGCTGGTGACGTTCGCCGATGCCGCCGTCGAGAAGCCGAAGACTCGTGGTTTCACCGAGAAATCGAGCGAGTTCCGCACATGGCTGGGCAAGGCGGAGTTCGAGGGCGGGGGTGACCTCGCAGAAAGCGCGTTGGATGCTGTCATGGAGGGAGCACGCCGCCTGAAGTTCCGCAGGAAGGCTCAGCCCTACCTCATCCTCCTCAGCGATGGGCCCTTCCACGACCGCGACCATGACGGTCAGAGCCGCTACACGCTGGACGAGGTCATCGCCGAGCTCAAGGCGGATCGGATCGTCGTGGATGTCGTCGGGCTCGATTACCTGCCCGTCAAACAACTCGCCTGGGGCACGGGT
>VGLH01000183.1 GCA_016866785.1 Candidatus Poribacteria bacterium | reverse complement strand
ACCTGAGCTACTTCGTTCCCGACGCGGCGCGGGGCCTCCCGCTTTCGGGGCCGCAGAAACGGCTGAACGCACATGGGGACAACCTGGCGAACGTCGTCCAATACATGGAGCGAGAACACAAGGATCGCTTCGCGCGGATACTCGACCAGATTGCCGCGAAGATACCCGGCGTGCGGAAGATCGAGACGGAACGGACGCCGGACGGGCGGGTGCTCCTGAAGTTCAACGACCAGGGGTACCAAGACCCGTTCTACGCCCAGCAGATGTCCGACGGCACGCTCAAGATGTTCGCCTACCTGCTGCTCTTGGAGGATCCGACGCCGCCGCCGTTCCTCTGCATGGAAGAGCCGGAGAACGGGCTCTATCACAAGCTGTTCGAGTCGCTGGCGGCGGAGTTCCGCGAGTACGCGATGACACGACGCTCCCAGGTGTTCGTGACGACGCACCAGCCTTACTTCGTGGACGCTCTCTCGCCGAAGGAGGTGTGGATACTCGACAAAGACGAGTCGGGGTTCTCGACGATCCACCGCGCGAGCGATGATGCCCAGATCAAGAGTTTCGTCGAGGAGGGTCTGCCGCTGGGCGGGCTGTGGTACAGCGACTATCTGGACGCGAGATAGGCGCATGCACTTCGAGGTCCTTGTCGAAGACCAGTCCGGCAAGAAGGCGCTGGATGTCCTGCTTCCGAAGATACTGCACGAGGGCAGCACATTCCGCCTGCACAGTTACAGGGGCATCGGTCGCATCCCGCGTGACCTGCGCGGAAAGACAGACCCTGATCGGCGAATCCTCCTCGACTTGCTTCCAAGCCTTTTGCGAGCGTTCGGAAAGGCGTACGCCAAGACGCCGAACGCAGCAGCCATCATCGTCGTCTGTGACCTGGACGATCGGTGTCTCAGAGACTTCCGCAGCGAGCTCATGACCGTGCTGGAATCCTGTGATCCGAAGCCTGTCACACGTTTCTGCATTGCCGTCGAAGAAATGGAGGCGTGGTTCCTGGGTGATCTGCCGGCGATCTTGGCTGCCTATCCCAAGGCGAAGCGCAACGTGCTCGATTCCTACGCCAACGACAGCGTCTGCGGGACGTGGGAGAAGCTCGCGGACGCGATCCATCCCGGCGGATCGAAGAGACTGAAGCCCCTCGGCTATCCTGAGATCGGCGTCGAGAAGTCGAAGTGGGCGGAAGCCATCGCGCCGAAGGTGGACGTCGAGAACAGCCGCTCGCCCAGCTTCTGCTACTTCCGGGACAAGCTGCGCGCCCTCGCAGGCTGATGCTCATCACCCTCTGTGCCGCCGCGTGCTCGGGAGCGTAACGCCGAAAACTCGCATCATGACGGAGTTCTTGTTGTTCGGAGGAGCCGAGCATGTCCGTTGACGAGCGACTGAGGGAGAAGCGTGCAGATATCCTACGTCTGTGCGCAGCCTACGGCGCGCGCAACTTGCGCATCTTCGGTTCCGTGGCTCGCGGGAGCGCCGATTCCGAGAGCGATATCGACTTCCTCGTCGAGATGGAACCCGGACGCAGCCTATTCGATCTAGGAGGTCTTCAGTACGAGTTGGAGCATCTACTTGGCAGCCCTGTGGACGTTGTTACCGAGCGAGGGCTCAAGGCGCGCATTCGAGATCGAGTGCTCGGAGAGGCTGTGCCGCTGTGAGGGATCCCAGGGAGAGGCTGCGGGACATGCTCGAGGCGATCGCCGCCCTTGAGCGCTATCTGCACCGAGGAAGGGCTGTCTTCGAGCAGGACGAATTGCTGCAGGGCTGGTTCGTCCGCAATCTCCAGATCATCGGAGAAGCAGCGCGGTCGTTGCCCGAGAGCACGCGCATGCTGGCTCCGGAAGTAGAATGGCACCAGATCATTGGCATGCGGAATGTGCTCGTTCACGGGTACTCCGACATCGACGCCGCCTCGTCTGGGATGCTGCGAGCCGAGATGCCGTGGCGCTCAGTCCCATATCGAACAGCTCTTGCAGCGCCTGGAGGGCCGGTTTGAAACGCACAACGATTGAGAAGTTGGCGTGCCCCCAATGACCCGAACTCTCCGCACGCTGACTGTCGCGTTCGCGCTGACGTTCATCACTCTTTGCGCCGCCGCATCCGCAGAACCCGCGTGGATCGACGGCACGCCGATCCTCTCCGAGCTCTTCCCGCATCCGCCCGGAACGGCGTTCACGCCCTCGGCTCCGGCGCGACCGGCTCCGCCGCGCTTCGAGATCGGCAGCGCGCGAACCTTCTTCGCCGTCGACTTCCGCACGACGCGCCAGTACACGGTCGACGCGACGCTTCGCGCCGTCGGCGAGTTCTGCTACATCTACGTCGCCGATGACCAGTGGAACCGCCGGATCGCCCAGGGCGGCGTCGACCGGCTTCTGCGGGCGTTCGAGCAGTCCACGCCCGGCGACCCCGCGCGCGGCATCTACCAGATCGAGAGCGAAGCCTTCGGGAACCCGCCCGACATGGACGGCGACCCCCGGATCGTGCTCCTCCTGCTGGACATCCTCGATAATTTCCAGCCCGGCGGGTCGTTCATCGCGGGATACTTCTCCTCGGTGAATCAGCTCCGAGGGCGCGTCCGCGACGCGCGGTGGGGCATCACGTTCCAGAGCAACGAGACCGAGATGGTCTACCTCGACACCAACCCCGGACAGGTGGACACCCCGTTTGGCTGGGGCATCCTCGCCCACGAGTTCCAGCACCTGATCCACTACGGGTTCGACCCGAACGAGGACACGTGGGTCAACGAAGGAGCCTCCGACTTCGCGATGTTCCTCGTCGGGTACCCGCCGACGGCGCACAAGGACAGCTTCGAGTCCGACCCGACCATCTCCCTGACCGAGTGGCCCTCTGGGATGGGGAGCGCGCTCGCCTACTACGGCGCGACCTACCTGTGGATGCTCTACCTCTACGAGCGCGCAGGCGGCCTACCGACGATCCGATCCATCGTCCAGAGCCCCCGGCGCGGCATGGACGGCGTCGATACGGCGCTGCGGGCGAGGGGCTTCGCATCGGGCTCGCGCGAGTTCTTCTCCGACTGGCGAGCCGCCCTCATCGCCGACGATTCGACCTACGGCGATGGTCGTTACGGGTTCGTCCACGAGTCCGTCAACGTCCAGGGGCAGACCCACCGGAGCTATCCCGTCGCGGCGACGACACGCAAGCTGCGCAGCTGGTCGGGCGACCCCATCGAGTTCAGCCCGCCGCGCGCGGAGAACCTGCCGCTTCAAGTCGCCGTGACCGCCGCCGACACCTGGCGCGAGGCGCTCGACGTGCAGGCGCTGCTCTTTCGGGGAACACGCCTCGTCGAGGCGCGGCGCGTGCCACGCGAGGCGCTCAAGACCGCCTTCACGGACGCCTTCCCCGGCTTTGGAGAGGACGCGACGCGGATCGCGCTGTCGGTGTCGTTCGCGCCGTTGGGCTTCGGGACGGTCGAGGGCGCGTACGGCTACTCGGCGCGGCTGGGCAAGCTGATCGCCTTCGACGTGCGGGCGTTCCGTAACCCGATCCTGCGGGACTTCATCGAGGTTGCCGCCGTGCCGGATTCGCCTGTCGAGACGGGAGCCGTGACGCTCCGCCTGACGCCTCCCGGCGGCAAGACGCCGCTGGCTGCGGAGATGACCACCCACGACGGCGGCAAGACCTTCGGCGCGACGTTCCGCGTCCCCGGCGCGGCGGGCGATTGGGCGTGGGAGCTCGTCCACTTCGAGCAGGTCGTCGGGCGGGGGACGTTCCGCATCGGCGAGTGACGGCAGCGCTAGCGGACGCCGGTTCAGAAGCTGAGCGTGAAGGTGTTCGTGTATCCGACGTAGACGAGGACGGACTGAGAGAGTATGTCCCGCCCGACGAGGCAGTTGATCGGTTGCCCTCTCAGCGGAGCGCCGATAACGACGGTTTCAATGACCACATTGCTCGGGAACACGATCCGAGCAAGGTACTCATAACAACGAACGCCTTGAGAAGATGCTGTGGTAATGTGGGTTACACCCACCGGATTCAGGTGGAGTTGTTGCAGGATATCCTGTCGCACAACGGTTCGGGTAGCCCCAGTGTCGATCAGAGCATGACCAGCCACAAACTCTGGAATGGCGGATCCCTGCTTCCGTAGGATATCTGCGAGCACGGCGCCGATTCCAAAGCGAACTTCTACGAGAGGCCCGTCCTGGAGGAGGTTCGCAACCTGGTGCGTGAACGAGGGCATCTAGACGCCCATCAGGTTGGACGTGAAGTGCTGCGGGATCTCGACCTCGACAACCTGCTTCACCAGGAACGGCGCGTTCCCGAAACGCTCGTATCCCTGCCGGATCGCATCCTTGTTGCTCTCGAACACGCCGCATAGTTCGTCGCCGTGGACGAGGGCGTACTTCCCAACGGCGCAGCCGATGAGTTCCTTCCGAAGGCTCTCGAACGTCGCCACTTCCGCAGACAGCAGGTCTGTCGTAGCCATGGCGCTTCCCTCTCTCCCATATGATATGTGCTGCACGCCAGCGACGCAAATGACGCCACCTCCGCGAGACTGCCATTTCATGAACGGGATACGTCGGATGCCGGATCGAGTCCACAATCGGTAATGCTCGGGCGATCGAGTTTCATCCCAACTGCCGACACTCGCGTAGACTCGCACTGCTGGGTCTAGTACCACGAAATGGCCGTGCCTTCACGAACCCGCCATCGGTGAAACGACCCCTTGACGCCCTTCGTCAACTGTCTCACTGGCTATGAGTAGGTGAGGTAGGTGAGGGGTCCTTCCGTGCCGCGCGTGGTGTTCACGCACCATCTGAAACGCTTCTTCCCGAACCTCGCGGAAGTCGACGTCACGGGCGTGACGGTCCGCGAGGTCGTCGCTGCCGTCGATGCGGCGTACCCCGGGCTCCGCGACTACATCGTCGATGACCAGGGCGCGCTGCGTCCGCACGTCAACGTGTTCGTCGGCGACGATCTGATTCGGGACCGCCGCCGACTGTCCGACGCCGTGGCGGAGAGCGACGTCGTGTCGGTCTTCCAGGCGCTGTCCGGCGGTTAGTTCGTTCCGCCCTTCATGATGTGACGAAAGAGGTGTCCGGTGACGTCTTCTTCGGTTCGGCTTCTGCTCGGCACGCACAAGGGTCTGCTCATCCTGGAGCGCGGCAACGGCGGCTGGGAGACCGCCCACGAGGCGTTCATCGGCGTTCCCGTGCCCTACGCCTTCACGGATCCGCGCTCGGGAACCGTTTGGGCGAGCCTCGACCACGGTCACTGGGGGCGCAAACTCTCGCGCTCGACCGACGGCGGCGCGACGTGGGACGAGGTGCCCGCTCCGACCTACCCCGACGGCTCCGAGATCAAACCCGGCGTGCCGGCATCGACGCTCTATATCTGGTCCTTGGCGGCGGGCGGGGCGCACGAACCCGAGCGTCTCTACGCCGGAACCGAGCCCGGAGGGCTCTTCCGCAGCGATGATGGCGGCGATTCGTGGCAACTGGTCGATTCCCTCTGGAACCACCCGTCTCGGACCGGATGGTTCGGCGGCGGGCGCAACAACGCCGGCATCCACTCAATCCTCGTCGATCCGCGCGACAGCCGCCACGTCTACGTCGGGGTGAGCTGCGCTGGCGTGTTCGAGACGAAGGACGACGGCGCGTCCTGGGCTCCCATGAACAAGAACGTCCGAACGGACTTCCTACCGAACCCCCTCAGCGAGGTCGGCTCGGACCCGCATTGCGTCGTCGCCTGCCCGTCGCATCCGGCGGCGATGTGGCAGCAGAACCATTGCGGCATCTTCCGCACGACCGACGGCGCGGCGTCGTGGACGGACGTGTCGGAACCGGACGGACTCGCGCGGTTCGGCTTCGCCGTCGCCGTGGACGCCGAAAACCCCGATGTCGCGTGGGTCGTTCCGGCGCAGGCAGACGAGAAGCGGGT
>VGLH01000182.1 GCA_016866785.1 Candidatus Poribacteria bacterium | reverse complement strand
GTGACGTGCAACGCCAACAGATGACCCAAGGTGTCTACCGCCGCGTGAATCTTGCTGCCCTTCTTGCGCTTGGCTCCGTCATAGCCCGCACGACCGCCGCTTTCCGGCGTCGCGCTTTCCGGCGTCGCGCTTTCCGGCGTCGATTGCAGCGTACGGCTGTCGAGAAGGGGGTCACGGACGGCTGTTCGTTCCGTCCGGCGGCCACGCGCAGCAGAACGCGCAGGTCGTGAGTCATGGACTCGAAGCCGCCCGCTTGGATCCATCGCTGAGTCTGCTGATAGACCGCCTCCCACGGCGGCAGGTCGTGAGGCAGCATGCGCCACGAGGCGCCCGCCCGCACGACCCAGCGCAGTCCGTTGAAGATTTCCCGCAACGCACGTTCCCGTTGCGGAGCGTTCTCGATCATCAACGTCAAATAAGGGGCGACGAACCCCCATTCGTCGTCCGACACGTCGGACGGATAGGCTTTTCGGAGCATCTCGTGGCGCTTTCTTCGGTTCGGAGAGGCAGACTCTCGGAAGTATGCCCACAGTTTACCTGAACCTCGGAAAGTCCATAACACGCTCTAGAAATCGACATCGCTCTTGGCAGGCCGCAGGGCGAGCGCCAAGAAGAACCACGTCCCGATGAGTGCGACGAGAACCCAGAGGATGCCCCACGTCAGCGTCTGCTGCTCCGTCGACAGGAATGGCGGGAACGACGTGTATTCGGCGAGCATGCGCGCGTCCGATTGGGCTTCGGGACGCAGAAGCACGTCGGACGTGATGTCGTAGATCGCGTAGAGGCAGCTCACCAGCCCCAAGCCTCGCAGAATCCAGTCGGCGAACACCCTCGGCAGGAACAGCCCGGCGATCACCAGCGCTGCGCCGAATCCCAGTCCGAAGAAGAACCCCGACGCGTTCCGCATGTAGAGGACGGTGATCGCCACCATCCCCACGCCCAACGCGAACGCCAGCGACTTCGACAGCGGCGTGCGCGACGAGACCACCAGGATCACCCCGCCGAACACCAGGCTCCCCAGGTATCCCGCCATGAGCGTCCAGAAGGGGGAACCTCCGGCGCTGAGCACCATGCCGGACTCTTCCAGCAGGACGCGCATCTCGCGCACTTCGCCGCCCGAGGCGAGAGCCGCCAGCGCGTGACCGGATTCGTGGAGAAAGACGACAAACACCTTGGCGGGCTGCAGATAGGGCGACTGCCACAAGACCCCCGCGCCGACGGCGATCACCAGCAAGCCGAGCAGCTTCTTCCAGTCCAGCGTACGCATCGCGCTCTCCGCATGGGGTCGCGCTCGGTTCCACGAGTGTAACGCGCGCAGACTCACCGCAGACGACAGCCGATTTTGCCCCTGGGCTGGGACCCGCGCAACGACGCCGCTTGGTGAACGCCGATCCCTGCCGCTACAATGGAACCAAGTTCCGAATGGCTGCGAACCGTGGAAACACAGGCAATGGGCGAGCGAATCATCGTCGCGATGAGCGGGGGCGTCGACTCGTCGGTATGCGCCGCGATCCTCAAGGACGCGGGCTACGACGTGATCGGCGTCATGATGCGCCTGGGCGACCAGGAAGCCGCCGGTCCCGACGGCAAGCGCCCGACTTGCTGCGGCATCGATGGCATTCTCGACGCCCGTCATGTCGCCGCGCAGCTCGACATCCCCTTCTACGCTGTCAACTATGAAGCCGCCTTCGCCGCGTCCGTCGTCGACTATTTCACGGCGGAATACCAGGTCGGGCGCACGCCCAACCCCTGCATCCTCTGCAACAAGGACCTGAAGTTCGGCGCGCTGCTCGACCTCGCCGACGACCTCGGCGCGGAGCGCGTCGCCACCGGACACTACGCGCGGATCGGCGCGGACGGCTCTCGTCACACGCTCTCAAAGGGCGTCGACGCGGGCAAGGATCAGTCCTACGTCCTCTTTCCGCTGACGCAGTCGCAGCTCGCGCGCACCGTCATGCCGCTCGGAGAGCTCGGCAAGCCCGACGTTCGGGCGCTGGCGCAGCGGTACGGGCTCTCGACAGCCACCAAGCCGGAGAGCCAGGAGATCTGCTTCATCCCGGACGACGACTACAAACGGTTCCTTAAAGACCGCCTTGGAGACGCCATCGAGCCGGGGAACATCGTCGACGAGTCGGGAACCGTCCTCGGCGAGCACGCCGGAACGCCCTTTTACACAGTCGGGCAGAGGCGCGGGTTGGGCATCGCTGCCGAGCATCCGCTCTACGTGACCGAGATACATGCCGCCGACCGCACCATCGTCGTCGGTTCCGCCGATGCGCTGCTCGCGTCCGAGCTTGTCGCCGCTGACGTCAACTGGGTGAGCATCGAGCCGCCTGACGGGGAGCTCCGCGCGACCGTCAAGATCCGCTACCGCGACGCGGGCGCTCTGGCGACCGTGACGGCTCTGCCCGACGGGCGAGCGCGCGTCCGGTTCGATGAACCCCGCCGCGCGGTCACGCCGGGACAGGCGGCCGTGCTCTATCGAGACGATCTGCTGCTGGGCGGCGGATGGATCGAAAGCGCGTCCGCGCCGCTCGCTGCGCGGATTCCTGAACCCGTTGGTTGGGACGCACGTAACATAGAAGGGGCAAACGATGGGTGACCGACGGCGAATCCTGACCGGCGACCGACCGACGGGCAAGATGCACCTGGGGCATTACGTCGGTTCTCTGAAGAACCGCGTACGGCTCCAGGACGAGTACGAGTGCTACTTCATCGTCGCCGACCTGCACATGCTGACGACTGCGCCGGAGAAGGAGCACATCGACGCGCTCCGCGAGAACGTCCGCGAGATGGTCCTCGACTACCTCGGCGTCGGCATCGACCCAGGGCGGTCGACCATCTACCTGCAGTCCGCCGTCCACGCCGTCTACGAGATGAACCTCTTCTTCGAGATGCTCGTCACGCTGCCGAGGCTCTCCCGCCTTCCGAGCATCAAGGACATGGCGCGCGCCGCGAACCTCGATGACGAGGCGGTCCCCTTCGGACTCATCGGCTATCCCGTCCTCCAGGCGGCGGACATCCTGATGCCCCGCGCCCACCTGGTTCCTGTCGGCAAGGACAACGAGTCGCACGTCGAGATCACTCGCGAGATCGCGCGTCGGTTCAACGCCTACTATGGCGAGGTCTTCCCGGTTCCCGATGTCATGATCGGCGACGTGCCGACGCTCGTCGGAACCGACGGACAGGCGAAGATGAGCAAGAGCCTCGGCAACTCGATCCTGCTGTCCGACGACGCCCGGACCGTCGAGAAGAAGGTCCAGGGGATGTACACCGACCCCAAGCGCGTCCGATCCGACATTCCCGGAACCGTCGAAGGCAACCCCGTCTTCGTCTACCACGACGCGTTCAACACGAACCGCGCCGAGGTCGAGGACCTCAAGGCGCGCTATCGGGAGGGAACCGTCGGCGACGTCGAGGTGAAGCAGAAGCTCACCCGCGCGCTCAACGACTTCCTCGATCCCATCCGCGACCGGCGACAGCACTTCGCAGAGCAGTCGGGGTACGTCGAGCAGGTCGTCTACGAGGGTAGCCTGCGCGTCCAGAAAATCGGCGATGAGACGCTGACCGAGATGAAGAAGGCGATGGGCTTCACGGGCGTCTGGAACCGCATCTCCCGCAAGGCGCGCGAACGCATCGCCCGCGAGAACCCGTCGGAGGGCTGACCGATGGCAGTCGCTACGCTCGAGTTCAGTCTGCCGCAGTTCCAGGGTCCGCTCGATCTTCTGCTGCACTTGATCCAGAAGAACGAGATGGACATCCACGATATCCGCATCGCGGAGATCACGGATCAGTATCTCCAGTACCTGGAGCTCATGCAGACGCTCGACCTCGATGTGGCGTCCGAGTACCTCGTCATCGCGTCGACGCTCCTGTTCATCAAGTCCGAGAGCATGCTCCCCGCCTCCAAGCCCGTCCGCGCGGCATCCAGCGCCGACGCGCGGGAGGAGCTCGTTCGCCAACTGCTGGAATACAAGCGGTTCAAGGAAGCGTCGCAGTTCCTGCGCCAGTGCGAAGACTCCCGCGCCGAGGTCGTGGCGCGCCCGCCGGACGACGCCTATGCCGGCAGCCCGACGACCGAGTACGAGATCCGCGCGACGCTCTTCGACCTGCTGGCGGCGTTCCAGACGATCCTCGTCCAGCAGTCCGAGCTCGCCCCGGAGTTCTCGTCGGAGATACACGAAGAGCCGATCACCGTCGAGCAGAGGGTCCACGAAATCCTGCTCGAGCTGGAGCTCCACGGCACATCGGAGTTCGGGACCTTCTTCCAGTCCCTGCAGTCGAAGCTGGAGCTCATCTGCACCTTCCTGGCGATCCTGGAGCTCGTGCGGATGCGCCAGATCGTCGCCGTGCAGGAGGAGGCGTTCGGGCCCGTCGCCCTGCGCCTGAACCCGGATCGACCCGACATCGGCACGTTCCGCCTCACGACTTCCTACGGATACCATGAACCCGAAGCGATTGATTGAGGCGCTCCTCTTCGCCGCCGGAGAACCCCTGACGGCTGCCCAGATCGCCGAGTCGATCGACGACCTCGACGCGGGCTCCGTCAAGGGACTTCTGCTCGATCTCCAGGCGGAGTACGACATGGAAGCGCGCGGGTTCCAGCTCGTCGAAGTGTCCAACGGCTACCAGCTCACGACGCGCCCGGCGTACAGCGACTGGGTGCGGCGGCTCTTCCGCCGTGAAATCGCTTCGAAGCTCTCGACCGCATCGCTGGAGACGCTCGCCATCGTCGCCTACAACCAGCCGGTGACCCGCTCCGAAGTCGAGGAGATACGCGGCGTCAACAGCGACAGCGCCCTCAACTCCCTCGCTGAACGCCAGCTCATCGCCATCGCCGGACGCAAGGAAGTGCCGGGCAGACCCCTCCTCTACGCGACGACCGACAAGTTCCTGCACCACTTCGGTCTGAAGGACCTCTCCGAACTCCCGTCCCTGGAGGAACTCGAGCAGTTGTTCACTCGACCCCCGGGAGACGCGCCCGATGCGACTTGAGAAGTTCGTCGCCCTCGCCGGAGTGGCGTCCCGCCGCGCGTCCAAGGACATCATTCGCGAGGGGCGGGTCATCGTCGATGGCGAGATCGTCACGGAGACCGGTCACGCAATCAACGAGAAGCAGGCGGACGTCCGCGTCGACGGCAAGCGGGTCCGCATCTCGACAGACCATCGCTACATCCTCCTGAACAAGCCGACCGACACCATCACGACGGCGAAAGACACCCGCGGTCGGAACACGGTCTTTGCGCTGCTTCCGCCGATGCCGCAGCGGCTCGCGCCCGTCGGCAGGCTCGACGCGGACACGTCGGGCGTGCTGCTGCTCACCAACGACGGCGATCTCGCGTTCCGACTGACCCATCCGCGCTACGGCGTCGATAAGACCTACCAGGCGACCGTCCGAGGTTCCGTCACCGACGAGGCGGTAGCGAGCCTGCGGGAGGGCGTCTTCATCGAAGGCGGCAAGACGGCTCCGGCGCGCGTGACGGTTCTGCATCGCGGCGCGGCGGAATCGCGCCTGAGCATCGTCATTCACGAGGGACGCAAGCGGCAGGTTCGGCTCATGTGCCTGGCGGTCGGCCTGCCCGTGAAGAAGCTCCGCCGAACGCAGTTCGGGCCCCTAGGGATCGGTTCGATGCCGGCGGGGACGTTCCGCGACCTGAGCGTCCGCGAGGTGCGCCAACTGCGGCGACTCGTCGGGCTCGAACCGGGCGGCGAGGATTCCCAGCCGAACCGAGGAGGGAACGCGTGGTCCACATCACGATCTACGGCGAACCGGGAAGATACGCCGGATGGCCCGCCAACTACGGCGTCTGGAACTGGGGCGACGAGATCGTCGTCGGGTTCACGGTCGGGTACCATTCGAACGAAGGCGGGTTCCACGCCCGCGACCGGTCGAAACCGTTCATCGGCGCCCAAGCGCGCAGCCTCGACGGAGGCGAATCCTGGGTCGTCGCGCCGGTTCCCGCGCAGAGCCCCGGAGGCAGAGGGCTCTCGGCGGACGAACACGTCCGGGCGGAGCTCCAACTCGCGGACGCGGCGTCCGGGCTGACGCCCTGTCCCGGTGAGATCATCTTCACCCATC
>VGLH01000181.1 GCA_016866785.1 Candidatus Poribacteria bacterium | reverse complement strand
TCCCGTGTCCTTGTCGCCCCTGCCCGACAGGTTGACGACGATGACGGCGTCCTTGCCCAGCGCTGGGGCGAGTTCCGTCAGGTGCGCGACGGCGTGCGCCGATTCGAGCGCGGAGATGATCCCCTCGGTTCGGCAGAGGAGCTGGAACCCCTCGACCGCCTGGTCGTCCGTGACGGCGACGTACTCGGCGCGTCCCGTGGCGCGGTAGTAGGAGTGCTCGGGTCCGACGCCGGGATAGTCGAGTCCCGCCGAGATGGAGTGCGCGGGGGCGACTTGCCCATCCTCCTCTTGGAGCAGGTAGCACTTCGCGCCGTGGAACACGCCGACGGCTCCGGCGGTCAGCGATGCGGCGTGACGGGCGTTCAGACCCTCTCCGGCGGCTTCGACGCCGATCATCCGCACCGACGCGTCCTCGTAGAAGGGCGCGAAGAGCCCGATGGCGTTGCTCCCGCCGCCAACGCAGGCGACGAGCGCATCGGGCAGGCGTCCTTCGGCATCCAGAATCTGCTCGCGCGCCTCCACCCCGATGACCGACTGGAAGTCGCGCACGATCGTCGGATACGGGTGCCCCCCGACGACGGAGCCGATCAGGTAGTAGGTGCTCCGAACGTTGGTCACCCAGTCGCGGAACGCCGCGTTGATGGCGTCCTTGAGGGTGCGTGTGCCGGACGTGACGGAGATGACGTTCGCGCCGAGGAGCCGCATCCGAAAGACATTCAGCGACTGGCGGCGGATGTCCTCTTCGCCCATGTAGACTTCGCAGTCGAGTCCGAACAGCGCGCAGGCGGTCGCCGTCGCGACGCCGTGCTGTCCCGCGCCCGTCTCGGCGATGATACGCTTCTTGCCCATCCGCTTGGCGAGCAGCGCCTGACCGATGGCGTTGTTGATCTTGTGCGCGCCGGTGTGGTTGAGGTCTTCGCGCTTGAGGTAGATGCGCGCGCCGCCGAGGGCTTCCGTCATCCGAGCCGCGTAGTAGAGCCGCGAGGGCCTGCCGACGTACTGTCGGAGCAAGTCGCCGAACTCGCGCTGAAAGGACGGATCGGCGGACACCTCGCGGTACGCCTGTTCGAGCTCGATCATGGCGGGCATGAGCGTTTCGGGGAGATAGCGCCCCCCGAACTCGCCGAAGTGCCCGCGTTCGTCTGCCTGAAGCACTGGACTGCCCCCGATGGGTTCCGATCACTCGATGCCAGCGACGACGAGCGCGGCGCGGAGCTCCGCTTCCTCGCGCGCGCCGACGAAATGAGCCGATACGACGCCATCCCTGCCCACGATGACGACGGTGGGAATGCCCGTGACGCCGTACTGCCGAGCCACGGCTGACTCGACGTCCACCAGCGACGTGAACGTATAGCCGCTCTCGGTCATGAACTTCTGTGCCACGTCGGCGGGCTCGTCGTTGACGCCGAGGACGACCAAGCCCTTATCGGCGAGCTCCGCGTGCAGTTTCTGGACGTGCGGCAGTTCCATGCGGCAGGGCCCGCACCACGTCGCCCAGAAATCGATGAGAACGACCTTGCCCGCCAGCGACGAAAGCTGAACGCTCTTCCCGGCGAAGTCTTTGGCGGAGAAATCGGGGGCGGGAGAGCCGGTCAGGTTGACCTCCTCCATCTCGGGTCCGCCCAAGTCCTCGACGCGTTCTGCGTCCTCCGGGGGCTCGAACGCGAAGAGCTCGTCGGGCAGCTCCTCGCCAATGGACGCCGTGTCTACGGCGAGCGTCTCTTGCACCTCCACCTTCGATTCTTCGTCGGGAATGACGATGTGAACCTGCTGTTTCAGGACAAGGTGGGTCTTCGCGTCGATCCAGAGCGTCGTCGGGGAGATATCGACGACCTCCGGCGCGCCTTCCGGTCGGTAGTCCGCCTCGATGACGTGAACCGAATGGGGCACCTCGCCGAGCTTGAGGGTCTCGGCGCGGAGGTATCGGGCAGAGGGCGTGTCCTCGCCGACGGCGCGGAACTGGTCCAGCGCGGCGTCCACGAACCGTCGCGGGCGGATCTTCATCGCGGGAGCGTCTTCAGCCGTGTCGGACAAGTCCTCGCGCATGTAGACGTTCTCTTCGGGCAGGAAGATCCATGCGGACTCAAGATTGCCGACCACGACAAACCGCCCGAACGTGTTGACCGTCTCGGCGCGCGCCTTCGCGGAGCCGTCGGCGGCGAGGACGAGCGGCGTCTCGGTGCGCTCGGTCTGTTCGCCGATCTTCACATTCGTCGTCTGGAGCGCCTTGAGATGGAACCTGGACAGCTTGCCGTACGCGGACGCCATCTCGCGGAGCAACTGAACCGCATCCGGGCTGGGAGCGGGCGTTTCAGCGCGCGCTCCGGAACACAGCAACAGCGTTGCGAGGAGCACACCGACGTGACGCACGCCACACCTCCCTGGGCATGCCAGCCCGTGAGAACGTCCCATGCCGCTCTGCCGTTCCGGAAACCGGGCGTTCCGGTCAGACGGCGAACTCGAGTTGGTGATCGCTAAAGACCTTGCTCACCGATTCAAACGCGTGGATGTTGCGGATGACCGTCGCCAGCAGCGGCGCGATGCTGAGAACCGTCAGGTTGGGGATCGCCCGGCGCTTCGCGTCGGAGACCGGCACTGTGTTCGTGACGATCACCTCGCGGATGGACGGCGCGCTCAAACGCTCGGCGGCGTTCCCGACGAGAACGCCGTGCGTGACCGCGATGTAGGCAGGCTGAGCGCCTGCCCGCATCAGGGCGTCCGCCTGCTTGACGATGCTCCCGCCCGCGATGACGTCGTCCACGAGGATGGGCGTCTTCCCTTCGACCTCGCCGATGATCTCCAGCACCTCGACGTCCTGTCCGCCGACGCCGCTGCGCCGCTTGTGCATCAGCGCCAACGGCAGGTCGAGCGCCTGGGCGTACTTCTCCGCGAGCTTCGCTCTGCCCACGTCGGGGGACACGATGATCGCGTCTTGGAGCTTCTTCTCGCGCAGGTGCGAGACGAGGATCGGCGCGGCGGTCAGATGATCCATCGGGATATCGAAGAACCCCTGGATCTGCGCCACATGGAGATCGACGGAGACGACGCGGTCCGCTCCCGCCGTCGTGAGCAGATCCGCGACGAGGCGCGCCGTAATGGGCTCCCTGCCCGTGGACTTGCGATCCTGACGCGAGTAGCCGAAGTAGGGGATGACCGCTGTCAACTGCCCGGCGGACGCGCGACGGAAAGCGTCGAGCATCACCAGGAGCTCCATGAGCGTTTCGTTGACAGGCACGCAGGTCGGCTGGATGAGGAAGATGTCGGAGCCGCGTACGCTCTCCTCGATCTGCGCGTGCGTCTCGGAGTCCGGGAAGGTCGTGAGATGGATCGTGCCGAGGTCGACGCCGAGGATGTCGGCGACTTCGGCAGAAAGCCCCACGTGGGACCGCCCAGAGAAGAGACGCAGATCGCCGGAACGCATACGCTCCGCCGACGAACGCATGGCGCTTCCTCGCTTTCCGGTGGGTTCGAAGCGTCGGAGAGAGTGCGCCGCGACCTAAAGTATACCCGCCGGGCGGCGGCGGGTCTATTCGGATGCCGCCGCAATGAAGCGTCGGACGGCGTCGGCGTCTTTGACTCCCGGAGCCTGCTCGACGCCGGAACTGACATCGACGGCGTACGGCTGGGCGACGCGGATCGCCTCGGCGACGTTTTCCGGCGTCAATCCACCGGCGAGGATGACCGGTCCGTGCTGCCGCGCCTCGCGGGCGAGGTTCCAGTCGAACCGCGTGCCGGTTCCGCCGGGATCGCCCGGGACGTACGTATCGAGCAGGAAGGCGCTGACATCGTAGTCGGCAAGCGGGCGCTCGCGTCCGGGTCCGACGCGGAACGCCTTGACGATCCGTCCACCGAGCTGGCGGCAATAGCCCGGACTCTCATCGCCGTGGAGCTGCGCCACGTCGAGGCGGCACGCCCGCATCGTCTCGGCGACGACGTCGATCCGCTCGTTCACGAACACGCCTACGGTCGTGACAAACGGCGGGAGCGACCGGATGATCTCAGCAGCAACGGGCAGCGAGACGACACGACGGCTTCCCTGCCAGAAGTTGAAGCCCAGCGCGTGCGCGCCGGCGTCGACGCACATGAGCGCGTCGTCGAGGCTCGTGATGCCACAGACCTTAACGCGTGTCAGCGGAACCCTCCTCGGCTCCCGATCAGCGGATCGAGACGGGCAGGAGCGCCCACGCCCGTTCGAGCGCTGCGCGATCGAGAGCACGCGCGGCGCGCTCCCACGCCCGGAGCCCGAGCCAGTCGGCGCGGGCGCTCGCTCCTCCGAGGAGGAGCTCGAACAGCGACACCGGTTCCGGGAGCTCCAGCAGCTCGAACTTCGTGTCGGGCGAGTAGCCAGCGCGTTCCTTGGCGGTCTTGAAGGCGTCCGACAAGCCGCCCACCGTGTCCACGAGACCGTGGCTGAGCGCCTCCTTGCCGGTCCAGACTTTGCCTTGCGCCAACTCGTCCATCTCGGCGAACGTCTTCTCGCGGTCGTCCGCTGCCTTCGTCACGAACTCGCGGTACGTGTCGTCGATGAGCGCCTGGATGCGTTCGCGTTCGGAATCGGAGAAGGGAGCGCCCTCGTCGTCGATGGTGACGTTCTCGCCGCGCTTGAGAACCGTCTTGCGGACGCCGATCTTGTCGTAGAGCCCCGCGAACGAGAACTTGCCGCCGAACACGCCGACGCTTCCGGTGATCGTCCCTTCGCTCGCCAGCACTTCGTCCGCTGCCATCGCGACGTAGTACCCGCCGGACGCTGCCACGGAGCCCATCGACGCCACGACCGGCTTCGCCTGAGAGGTCTTCTTGACGGCGCGCCAGATCATGTCTGAAGCCTGTGCCGAGCCGCCCGGGCTGTCGATCCGCAGCACAACGGCTTTGACCGTCGGATCGTCCTCGGCTTCATTCAGGGCATCGACGATGTCATCGGCGCCGCAGAACCCGCCCATGCCGAGAGGGCTCGCCGATCCACCGGCAACGATGACGCCGGAAACGCGGATGAGCGCGAGTTTGTCGCGCCGGGATCGGTGCGTCGAGGGGCCCGATCCGGCGTTGGACAGCATCCGCAGGAGCCCTCGGAGTCCGCCGACTCGCTGCCGCGCCTTCGGCTGCCCTTCGTCGATCTCAATGTCTTCGTCCAGAACGTCCTCGATGCGGCTTTCGAGCTCGTCGGGGTAGATCAGGTCGTCCACCAGCTTCGCCGTCTGCGCCTCGCGCGCCGTGTAGGGCCCGCCGTCGATGAGCGACCGAACCTGTTCGCCGCTGAGCTTGCGTCCCGACGCGACGCCGTCCACGAGTTGACCGTAGAGATCGTCCAGCAGTCGGTCGTACATCTCGCGCGCTTCGGGTGACATCTCGGACTGCGTAAAAGGCTCGACGGCGGTCTTGTAGTTGCCGGCGCGGAGCAGGTCCGCGCGGACGCCGATCTTCTCCATCAGGTCGAAGTAGTGCGTCACCTGGACGGACACGCCGACCAGGTCCACCATGCCCAGCGGTGACAGGAGCACTTCGTCCGCGCCGGCAGCCGCCAGCAGGTAGGCGGATCCCGAATAGGCATCCGCGTACGCGACAACGCGCTTGCCCTCACGGCGCAGATCGCCCAGCGCAGAGACGATCTCCTGCGCGTCCGAGCGTGTCGGGAATGCGCCGTCCAGTCGGAGCAGCGCGCCTGCGACGTTCTCGTCCTCTGCCGCTGCCCGGAGCTGGCGGACGATCCGCCACACGTCGTGATCCGGTTCCTCGGTTCCCAGGAGTCCTGCGAGCGAGGAATCTGCCGGTTCGGCGACATCGACCCAAACG
Source organism: Candidatus Poribacteria bacterium (assembly GCA_016866785.1). Lineage (NCBI taxonomy): Bacteria > Candidatus Poribacteria > Candidatus Poribacteria bacterium. Next base: position 319 of record VGLH01000181.1, on the reverse strand, counting down.
ATCCGCCGAAGTCCGCTGCTCGATGGTCTCTCGGACGATCCGCAGGCGGAGCCGAGAGCGAGCAGCGCTGCGCAGACGAAGATCGCCAGTTTCGCAGTCACTGTCCTGACAGTACTTGCAGCCATGGGGCCCCCGTTCGGGTTACGCGGCGGATGCTACCATTGCCATACGGAGCCGGACAACTCGCAGAGCGAACCGAATTGACACGCGCCAAAGGCGGTTCTACGATTCGGGAGTCGCCGAAGCAGCGCCAACGCCACCATCGGAGGAGCGCATGCGCGAAGACCCGAAGCCGTCCGTTGGCGAGGCGTTCGCCCGT
>VGLH01000180.1 GCA_016866785.1 Candidatus Poribacteria bacterium | reverse complement strand
GGTATTCTCAACGTGCGTTGGTATTACGCCCACCCCATGTGGACGATGATCATGGCGACGGACGCGATGAGCATGGGGAGGCTTGGTATAGCCTTTGGTTGCCCGGCTGAGTCGATAGAGGCGGTCTCGCAGGATCGAGTGGACGCCTTCGTTGCGGTTGACCTTCCCACCTTTGCCGATCCGATAGATCTGTTTCCCACTGGACTTGCTCCACTTGACCATCCAATTGGAGCCGCAGTTGGGGCAGCAGTGCGGACAACGCACGTCATGACGATAGGCAATGACGATAGGCACGAGCACGAGCCATCGCGATGTCTCCTGGGGTTAGCTGACAGGAGACTATCATAATCCCAACATCCATTGGGAACACCCAGCAGTATCTGTGATTGCCACGTGCTAGGGCTTCCTGTACGCTCTTCGCGGAAGCTCATTGCTCAACACATTGTGGAGGAACCGATGACGCGCACGTGGCGGATCGCTGGCATCAACTTCGACCACATGCATATGGGCGACCTGCTCCGCATGGTGCACGAGCACCCCTCGGCGGAGATCGTCGGCATCGCCGACGCGGACCGCTCGCGGATGGCGTACTCCATCGACCGGCTCGGCATCCCGACGGAGCGCGTCTTCACGGACGAGCGCCGGTGCATGGAAGAGACGAAGCCGGACATCGTCATCCTCTGCGCCGCGACCGGGCTCCACGCCGAATGGACCGAACGCCTCGCGCCGTACGGGAGCCATATCCTCGTCGAGAAGCCCTTCGCGGCGTCGCTGGAGCAGGCGGATCGGATGATCGCGGCGATGCGGAAGACCGGCAAGACCATGGTCATCAACTGGCCCCTGCGTTGGTACCCGCCGCACGTGACGTCAAAGCGCCTGATCGATGGGGGCGACATCGGCGATGTCACGGAGGTCCACTACTACGACGGGAACCGGGGTCCGCTCCATCATCTCGCCGACAAGGTCGAGACGACGGAGGAGTACCGCGCCAAGAAGAAGGAGAGTTGGTTCTACCAGAAGGCGGCGGGCGGCGGGTCGCTGCAGGACTATCTAGGCTACGGCGTCACGCTGGGTACTTGGTTCCACGGCGGGAAGGCTCCCATCGAGGTGACATGCGTCGTCGATGATCCCGAGGGTCTCGAAGTAGACGAGCACAGCGTCACGGTCGCGCGGTACGACTGCGGGCTCTCCAAGTACGAGACTCGTTGGGGAACCTTTACGGACCCGTGGACGCATCAGCCGCAGCCGAAATGCGGCTTCGTCATCAAGGGAACCGATGGGACGATCGCCAGCTACGACTACGAGCGGACGATCCGCGTCCAAACCCGCGCCGATGTCGCCGGCAGCGACATGCCGGTGGACACGCTCGAAGCGCCCTACCAGAACCCCATCCAGTACCTGATCCACTGCCTCGAATCGGGGGAACCTGTTACGGGACCCCTCTCGCCGGAGCTCTGCCGCATCGGTCAGCAGATCATCGAGAGCGCGGTCCTCAGCGCGTCGCAGAAGCGGACGGTTCCGCTGGTGCCGTGACACCAGTTCGCGGGCATTGCGTCACGCGGACCGGTCAGCTTCGCAGACGTGTCGCTCAATCGACCGGCGTGAAGGTCGTAGGGACGGATCTCAGACCCGTCCTCGCGCGCCCGGTGACTGTCGCCGTCTACTTGTGGATCATCATCCGGCGAGTCTCCCGGAAGGAACCCGCGCGGAGCTCGTAGAAGTAGACCCCGCTGGCGACCCGCTCCCCGAGCTCGTTCCGACCGTCCCAGTACGCCGCTTCGCCACGCGACGTGAGTAGCCCGGCTCGCGGTAGCCCACGTCGAGCTTCCGCACGAGAGCCCCGTCACGTCGTAGATGCTGACCGTAACGGCGGAACTCTCCTTGAGCTCGAAGGGAATCCACGTCTCCGGGTTGAAGGGATTGGGGTAGTTCACCATCAGACGCGATCGCGACGGCGGAGCGAAGGTCAGACGCGCCCCAAGTCGCGCGGCTCATTTAGTCCGGAATGCGAAGCATCTGCTGGATGCGTGTCAGCCACGCTTAGCAGAAGGACTTCCGTCGTTGCCCGGACATGTTGCCGATCCTATAATGGGCTCCGCCGACCTACGCGCTCACGTCCGCTGGTGGCAGGGAGCCGTCCCTTGGCACGCGCCCACTACGCGCGCACTCCGACCCGAATCGACCTCGCCGGAGGATGGACCGACGTACCCCGGTTCGCCGAGCGCGCGCCGGGAGCCGTCCTCAACTACGCGATCAACCTCTACTCCCATGTCCGCGTCCGCGAGGTGCGGGAACACCGCAGCCCGCCGCACGACTACGGCAGGCGCATCGACAACGGCTCCGGCCCGGTTCCCGTCTCGATGTACTCCGTCGACTACGGGGAACGCGAAGAGCTCGCCGATGTGCGAGACATCCAAGACATCGAACTCCAAGGGAACCTGGGACTGGTGAAAGCCGCGCTTCGGCGGCGGCGCGTGCGTCAACGGCTGGAGGTCTTCACGCGGAGCGACGCCCCGCCGGGCAGCGGGCTCGGCACGTCGGCGTCCATGGGCGTCGCGCTCATCGGCGCGCTGAACTCCGTCACGCGCCGCGTCGAAACGCCCGCCGAGACCGCCGAGACCGCCGTCGCTCTGGAAACCGAGGAGCTCGGCATCCTCTCCGGCAAGCAGGATCATTACGTCGCCGCGCTGGGCGGCGTCCAGTTTATGACCTTTCACGGTGGACTCGTCCGCTCGGTGCCCGTCTCGATGTCGCCGACGGCCGCCGCCGACCTGCAGCGGCGCGTCCTGCTCGCCTACACCGGCAAGTCGAGGCTGTCGAGCGATCTGCACCGGCGAGTCACCGAGCGCTTCGAGTCGGGCGATCCTGCGCTCGACGCGACGCTCGCCGAGCTCGCTCAGGCGGCGCACGAAGCTTGCGACGCGCTCCTAGCAGGCGATCTGGACGCTTTGGGGAAGGTCGTCGAGAAGAACTGGGAATGCCAACGGGAGCTCTACGCCGGCGTTGAGACCGACGACATTCGGCGGCTCCACGCGGTCGGAGTCCGGCACGGAGCGATCGGCATGAAGGCGTGCGGCGCGGGCGGCGGCGGTTGCCTCGCGTTCGTGTGCCAGGACGGGGCTGAAGGGCTTGTCGCCAATGCCCTGCGGGCTGACGGAGCCGAAGTCCTGCGCTACGATATCGCCCCGACGGGGCTCCTCACCTGGAAGCGCGATCTGCCCCCGGACGCGCGCGAAGGTTCCAACGATGCCTGAAACTCCGCCCAACAAGCCGACCCGAGCGAAGCGACCGTTCCTCGGTATCACGTTCGAGTGCTGCAACGTCTACCAACGGGTCTACCTGAACAAGGACCGCACGGCGTTCGTCGGCGGATGCCCCAAGTGCGGCAAGCGCCTCACCGTCAAGGTCGATCCCAACGGCGAGCGTGGACGGTTCTTCAGCGCCCGCTGAGCCACCGTGAGCAGCGGCGTATCAGGTGTATCAGCAGACACAACCTGGACGATGAACGACTGTCCATGACACTAGCAGGGCTTCCTTCCGTCGTCTCATGAATCCTCATGCTCAGACACGTTGGTGAACCCTTCGCCTACGGCAAGATGACTCTACGCAAGTATCGCTATGGATTCCTAAGAAATCCGTCGGTATCCATTGCGCGACGGTTACGTATCGGCTATGCGAGCATTGAGTGTTGGTGCTCTGCGCATCGGCTGTGTCGCGGTTCGGCGGCCAACGCCGCGCATGGGTCAGGATAAGGGACCTGGAACGCTGACACGACACGGCCGCGACCGGCTGTGCGCTTCGCCGGAACCGTCCCAAACAACCGAAAGGCTCGTTGCGTCTCGCCAATCCCAGCCGGATGTTCGCCCGCTGCGAATCCCATCGTCCCATAGCCATTCTTGATCGCGCGGGCTTCAGGCTACTCGTGCTTCGCGTACCGCCATGCCGACCCGCCGCATACGAGGCGCGTTCGGTTCAGAGGACCTCTTTTCGCAAGGCTCGACCCGCTCGCACGGATCGCCGTTGCCGGAATCGGCAGGGGAAGGGCTGCGTATGAGCCACGGAGGGAAATCGCATATGACCAGAAGTCAATGGTCTCCATGGCTGCGTCCGTGGCGACCCTTGAAAAACGTGCACTTCAGCAGCCCGTGAAGGTGTTGTGAGGGCGTCGGATGGGTACAGTACAGTGATGCTGCTCGGGGCCGCTCGGCGGACCACTGAGTGCATCATCTTCGAATCAAGCGGCCGTCGTGCAGGATTGCGGTATCGATGAAGGGCAATGTCACGGGGAGGGACGGATGCATGTCGCGCTTTCGCATAGAAAGAGACACAGGTGGAGGTGTGGGAGCGCCGGCAATTAAGGAACTCGCTGCGAGTGTGCCCCGGCAGTTGCCGTCCGTCGTTGGCGGACACGGAGCCAATCAGTAACACTCGCTTTCTTAAGGGTACGCGTGGTGTGTTGACAGCAGCCCGTGATTGGTTCTAAGCTCGGCGGACGCATGTCGAGGTCAACGAACATGATCCCCGAGTCATCTTCGACGCTCTTCGGCGACCGGCGCATGCACGCGTTGGTCGGAGCCAGCGCCGTCGACACGATCGTCATCGACGCCGAAGGCATCCTGCTGGACGCCATCCGGTCGGCGCATGACATGAGCGTTCTCGGTTACGAAGCGAGCGAACTGCTCGGGAAGAACATCCTTCCGCTTGTTCACCCGGACGACCTCGCGTCGGTGCAGGAGGCGCTCCTCGGCGTGGCGCGCCAGCCGGGATCGAGCGCTGTCATGCGGTTCCGCTGCCGCCATCTGGACGGCTCCTGGAAGCACCTGCAGGCGATCGGCACAAACCGGATCGATGACCCGAATATCGGCGGCATCGTCGTCAACTACCACGACGTCACCGGCAGCGTGCGAGTCGAACGGCGGCAGCGGGTCCTCTTGGACGCCCTGAGCGACGTGGACGTCGGCATCGTGGTTCTCGAAGGCGAACGCGTCCGGTTCGCCAACGAAGCCTTCTGCCGTATGAGCCAATACACCTCTCGCGAGCTTTCCGAGCTGTCGTCGGCGCTGGAGATCATCTGCGAAGATGACCGCGACCGTCTCCGCGACCGCCTGGGGCAGCATCTCGCCGGGCGCAACGTCCGGTCCCGCTATGAGGTGACGCTAACGCGCAAGGACGGCACGCCGCTCGACGTCGAGATCGCTTTCCGCGGCGCGCAGGAGGACGACCGCGATCAGCTCATCGCGACCATCCACGACATCACCGAACGGCGGCAGCAGGAGCGAATCCGCGAGACGCGCATCGCGTCGCTCCAGACGGAGGTGGGATATCTCCGCCGAAACGCCGGCGTCGATGACCCGCTGTCAGGACTCGTGGGACGCTCCGCCGCCATGCGGAGGGTCATCGCCCTGATCGAGCGCGCGATGGACGTCGACGTGACGGTTCTCATCAGCGGCGAGACCGGAACCGGCAAGGAGCTCGTCGCGCGGGCGATCCACGCCGGAAGCACTCGACGCGCCAAGCCGCTCATCCCCGTCAACTGCGCGGCGATTCCCCGCGAGCTCCTCGCCAGCGAGCTCTTCGGGTATCGCAAGGGAGCCTTCACGGGAGCCTTCGAAGACCGCCCCGGGCTCTTCGAGACCGTCTCGGGCGGCACGCTCCTACTCGACGAAATCGGCGACATGCCGTTGGATGCCCAGGTCTTCCTGCTCCGCGCGCTCCAGGAGCGGAAGATTCAGCGCCTCGGCGACGAGATGCATCTTCGCGACGTCGATGTGCGCGTTCTCGCCGCGACGAACCGCAATCTCGAAGCCGACGTAGAGTCGGGTCGGTTCCGCAAAGACCTCTTCTATCGCCTGAACCTCTTTCCGATCACGATACCGCCGTTGTGCGAACGTCCCGACGACATCCCACTGCTCGCAGACCTGTTCATCCGCGACGCTTGTCGGGAGTTCGACCGCGCGGTGGACGGCATCGCGCCCGAAGCGCTCAATGCCCTGCAAGCCTATCCGTGGCACGGGAACGTCCGCCAGCTCCAGAACGAGATCCAGCGCGCCGTCGTCCTCTCGTCGGACGGGGCGAAGCTCGGACTGGCACACTTCTCACCGGAGATCGTTCGCGCTCCCGC
>VGLH01000179.1 GCA_016866785.1 Candidatus Poribacteria bacterium | reverse complement strand
TCTCGCACCACGCCTGGAAATGGCGATGGATCGTGCTGTCGTCGCCGTATTCCTTGGGGATCCGATTCCACTGACAGCCGGTGCGCAGCTTGTAGACAACCCCGTCCAACACCGGGCGAAGCGGCACGCGCTTGCGGTCTTGCCGATGTCGAGGATACTCGCGGCTCAGAATCTCCTCGATGATCTCCCACACGTCGTCGGGAACCGCCCAGATCGTCGATTCCGGCTTGGGTTCCGGCTTGGCATCGTCGGTCGTTTGCACGCGATAGACGCCTGAATCGACGAACTCACAGGAGACTATCGGATAACTGCATTCGTCGATTGAGATAGACACTGAATCATCGACGTCCGCAGCCTTCGTGGGGATTCCCATATGAGAGTCGCGATCGCCTTGCCGTTGGCACAGATCCAGGGATTTTGTCGTCAGAACCGGATACGGCGTTTGGCGTTGTTTGGCTCCGTATTGAGGGATGACTTCGCGCCGGACAGCGACGTGGACGTTCTCGTGGAGTTCGAGCCAGGAACGCGCGTCGGACTCGCGTTCTTCGCGATGCAGCGGGACCTCTCCCAAATCCTCGGCAGAAGGGTGGACCTCAACACGCCAGAGGACCTGAGTCGGTACTTCCGCGATGAAGTCATGCGCGAGGCGGAAGTTCTCTATGACGCGGCATGATCCGCTCGTCGCAATCCGCCACATGCTGGACCATGCCCGCGAGGCGGTCGAGATCACACGCCCCCACCGTCGCGAGGATATGGATACGGACAGACTGCTGAATCTCGCCGTGGTACGGTTGCTTGAAGTGATCGGAGAAGCCGCCAGGCGCGTGCCAGACGAGTTGCGACGCGGCTTTCCACGCATACCGTGGCAGGACATCTCGGACCTGCGCAACCGCTTGATCCACGGCTACGACATGACCAACTTCGACACTATGTGGACAATCATCGAGGATGAACTCCCGCCGTTGATCTCAGAGCTGGAGGCAATGCTGTCCGGCAAATCTTGAGCTTGTCGCTGCCGAACGCTCCCGCCCACGCACCAACGCCATTAACCACCCGAAAACGGGCTGATCCAGGGCAATCGGGCGTGGTTGTCCGTAGATGAGCGTCGAAGCGTGCCCGTCTGCCGAGTTATCGCCGCAGCCAGGAGTGCGTTCCGTCGGCAATCGTGCTACGGTGTCCCCATTCTGGGATAGGAGCGCGACGCATGGAGTACAGAGCTCTCGGCAAGACGGGCATCCAGGTCAGCGTCGTAGGCGTCGGCGGGCTCTTTGTTTCGCGCGTCGGCGGCAAACCGCGCGAGGAGGCGCATCGCGCCGTTCGCCGTGCCCTCGAGCTGGGCGTCAACTACGTCGATACGGCTCCGGGCTACGCGGACAGCGAGGAAGTCCTCGGCGAGGCGCTCGAAGGCGTCACGCAGCCGTTCATCCTGTCCACCAAGCTGGGAGGCAGACCGCAGCCCTTCGATCCCAAGAACTCCGAGCAACTGCGCCAGTCTGTCGAGGAGAGCCTTCGGCTGCTCCGACGCGACCACATCGATATCCTGATGATCCATGAACCGGATCGCCCCGGTCAGTACGACTGGTGGAACGACGAGTCGGGGTTCCACGGGCCCGTGAACGACGTCCTCGACTCGCTCAAAGAACAGGGGATCACCCGATTTACAGGGCTCGGTGGCACGACCGCCTACACGCTGCCGCACGTCATCGCGACCGGCAGATACGATGTCGTGCTCACGGCGTTCAACTACAGCCTGCTCTGGCGCGAGGCACTCATCGCCGTCATTCCAGAGGCGAGGCGGCGCGGAATGGGCATCATCGTCGGGTCGCCGCTGCAGCAGGGCGCTCTGGCTCGCCGCTACGACGACGAAGTGCGATCCGGCGCGTGGTGGCTCAGCCCGCCTCGCCGTGAACAGTACCAAGCCCTCTATGCGTTTCTGGACGAGATCGGGCTGCCTATTGCCGAGGTCGCCATGCGCATGGTGCTGTCGAACCCGGATATCTCGACGATGCTCTCGGGCGTCCGATCCGTCGAGGAAGTGGAGACGAATCTCGCCGCCGTTGCGAAGGGTCCGCTGCCTGCGGATGTCCTGACGCGCCTCGGCGAGATCGCTGCCATGGTTCCATTCCGTCCGTTCGAGGAGCCGTTCGGCTTGCCGTTCGATCGGCACTATCGCGGGCCCGGCATCGCGCGCTGACGGCCTTCGTCACCGACCGCAGGCAGCTGTAGGATGGATCGCCCCAAGCGCATCGAACGATCCTCAACCCGCAGAAGGTACGAACCATGCGAGCACTCAGCCGACTCGTGAAGCGAGACAAAGGCGCCGGCGAGGAACCGGAGCAGGCTCCGACGCCTCCCCCGCCGCCATCGGTTCCTGTCGAGCAGGCACTTGCGCCCTCGAGTCCAAGCCCAAGCTCCCAGACAGGCGAGCCGCCAACCCCCCAGCCGAGCTCGCCGCCAGTAGACACGCCTGCTGCGCCTGAGCCGGCGGCTCCGGCTGCCGCGGCGCCGGTCGAAGACGCGCTGACGCCGGTCGCAGAACAGCCGGTGCCGACTGGCGCTCCCGCCGAAGCGACGTCGACGCCGGACGCTCCCAGCCCCGACGCGGCTCCTGAGCCCGCCGAGGGTGAGGGCGACCTGGATTCGCTTCACGGCATGGATCTGATCGAGTATGCGCCCCTGAACCCGGAACAGCGCGAAGTGTCCGACTTCGTACGCCGCGCTGCGGAAGAGCTTCCCAACGAAATCGCGAAGGTACTCCGCTACTGGCTCGACGCCGAGGATGCTCCGAAGGACGCGTCTGCGTAGGTGCGACGATTCGCCTCGGTACTGTCGGAGAGGAGCAATCTTGGGCGGCCGAGTCAAAGGCAAAGTCGCAATCGTCACCGGTTCCACCAGCGGCGTCGGCGCTGGCGTGGCGATCCGCCTCGCCGCCGAAGGAGCCTCGGTGACCGTGTCCGGGCGCAACGAGGAAGCCGGGAACCGCGTCGCCGCCCAGATCCGCGAGGCGGGCGGAACCACGATCTACGTGCGGACGGACCTGACGCGCGAGAACGACTGCCGCAACCTGGTCGAGCAGACGGTCGCCGCGTTCGGGAAGCTGGACATCCTCGTGAACAACGCGGGCATCTTCCCGCGCGGAACCCTCGAAACGACGACCGCGGAGCTCTGGGATTCCATCTTCGCCGTGAACGCCAGAGGACCGTTCTTCTGCTGCAAGTACGCCATCCCGCACATGCAGGCGCAGAAGTCGGGGTCCATCATCAACGTCGGCAGCGGCAACGGCTACTGCGGCGCGCCGAACCTGCTCGCCTATTCCGCCTCGAAGGGCGCGCTGCTCACGATGACCCGCAACCTCGCGCGCGCCTACGCGCGGGATCACATCCGCGTCAACTGGCTGACGACAGGTTGGGTTCTCACCGAGGGTGAAGTCGCCGTCCATGCGCTCGAGGGTCGCTCGAAGGAATGGCTCATCGAAGCCGGAGCGCAGCAGCCTTTCGGTCGGCTGATGACGCCTGAGGACATCGCCAACGGCGTGCTCTTCCTGGCATCCGACGAGGCGGAGTTCGTGTCGGCGGCGGAGCTTCCCGTCGCCGGGGGTCCCTCGATACGCTGATTGGACGGCTCTCCACCAGGCGTGCGGGAGGACCCACGATGGCGAAACCCAACATCATCTCCATCCTCACCGACGACCAGGGCGTCTGGGCGGCGGGGTGCTACGGCAACCCGGAGATCCGCACGCCCAACATGGACCGCCTCGCGAGAACCGGCACGCGGTTCGAGAACTTCTTCGTCGCGACGCCCGTCTGCTCGCCCAGCCGCGCGACGCTCCTGACCGGACGCATCTGCTCCCAGCACGGCGTCCACGACTGGATCCGCGAGGGCAACGTCGGACCCAACGCCAGCCGCTACCTCGAAGGCGAGACGGGCTACACGGATGTCCTCGCCCGGAACGGCTGGACATGCGGTATCAGCGGCAAGTGGCACCTCGGCGACAGCCAGGTTCCACAAAACGGCTTCACCGACTGGTTCGTCCACCAGACCGGCGGCGGTCCCTACAACAACGCGCCGATGGTGCGGGACGGACAGCTCGTCAACGAGCCCGGCTACGTCACCGACGTCATCACGGACGAGGCGATCGTCATGCTCGACCGATACGCCGCGTCCGGCTCGCCGTTCTACCTGTCCGTCCACTACACCGCGCCGCACAGCCCCTGGACAGGACACCCGCAGGACCTCGTCGATTCGTACGACGACTGCCCGTTCGATTCCTGCCCGCAGGAGACGCCGCACCCGTGGTCGGGGGCGCTGTCGAGCCATCACGGGAACCGGGAATCGCTCAAGGGCTACTTCGCGGCGGTGACGGCGATGGACGCCAACGTCGGGCGGATTATCGACCGCGTCGAGGCTCTCGGGCTCCGCGACAGCACGTTGATCGTGTTCCTCAGCGACAACGGCTTTTCCTGCGGACAGCACGGCTTCTGGGGCAAGGGCAACGGCACGAATCCCCGCAACATGTGGGAGAACTCGATCCGCGTCCCGGCGCTTTTCAGCCATCCGGGAACCATCCCGCAGGGGCGCGTCGAGACGGCGATGATCTCCGCATACGACTTCATGCCGACGATCCTCGACTATATGGGACTGGATGCTCCCGAAGGCGGCAACCTGCCCGGCGTGAGCTTCCTGTCGGCGCTTCGCGGCGAGCCGATGTCGGGGCATGAAAACGTCGTCGTCTTCGACGAGTACGGACCCGTGCGGATGGTGCGAACCCGCGACTGGAAGTACGTCCACCGCCACGCCTACGGGCCCCACGAGCTCTACCACCTCGCAGAGGACCCGGAGGAACGCATCGACCTGTCGGGCGACCCTGCGCAGCGCGATCGCATCCGCGAGCTGAGGAACGTCATGGATCAGTGGTTCGCGCGGTACGTCATCCCGGAACGCGACGGATACCGGGAGGACGGAACCGGTCAAGGACAGTTACGTCGCGTCTTCTGAGGAGGCGTCCCAATGGTCGAGCTCGGACTGATCGGCTGCGGCGGCATGGGCAGAACGCACGCGCAATACATGGCGGATGTGCCCGGCGTACGGCTGAGGGCGTGCGCGGACATCTCGGATTCGGCGGCGCAGAAGGCGCGTGACGAGTTCGGCGCCGAATACGCGACGACCGACTGGACGAAACTGCTCTCGGATGACGCGATCCAGGGCGTCATCGTCGCGACGCACCACCACCTGCATCGCCCGATGGTGGTCGCGGCCGCCGAAGCGGGCAAGCCGGTCCTCGTCGAGAAGCCTCTTGCTCTGACCGAGGACGATCTCGTCGCGATGGAGCGCGCCGTCGCCCAGGCGGGAATCCCCTGTATCGTCGGGTATCAGGCTCGGTTCTCGCCCTTCATCGACAAACTCAAGGAGGTGGTTCCCCGTCCTCTCGTGACCATGGGCCAGTTGATCGACCCGCACTGGGGAGAGGGACACTGGGCGAACGATCCCATCGAAGGCGGCGGGAATGTGCTCTCCCAGGGATGCCATCTGTTCGACCTGATGTACTGGCTGAACGAGTCGGAGCCCGTCGTCGTCTACGCGGAGGGCGGGAACTTCACGCACCCGAACACCCCTATCACGGACAGCGTCTGCGTCACGCTCCGATACGCCAACGGATCGGTGGGTTCCGCCGTCGTCGGCGATTTCGGCACTCCTGCTCTCTTGGGCAAAGCGGCTTACCAGGTGTTCGACGGCAAGCGCACGGCGACGCTCTGGGGCTACTACTTTTCGCCGGAGATCCGGCTGTGGGGAGCCGACACGTCGGGCTTCACGATGGACGACCTGCCGGAGCCTGTCCGCAACGTGCCGGGCGCTCACGGCTACACGCAGGAGCTCGAAGCATTCGCGGAGTGGATCACGACGGGCGAGCAGCCCCGACGCGCCGCGACCGTCCGAGACGGCGTCCGCGCGACGCGCATCGCGCTTGCTGCCATCCGCGCCATCGAGACCCGCGAACCGCAATCGCTCCCACAGATCGGCTAAGCCCGCGAACCATACGCGCCTCCGCAGTCTGCGTCCGAACTCAGTTCAACTCGCGACGGAGCCGGCAAGGAGAGAACGCACATGGAACCGCAGACGCCCAACGAGCGGCAAGCCCGGGATGCATGGGTGTCACGGCACTTCGGGGCAACGGTTCAGCCCGTCTACTCGTTCACGTTGAATCGGCGTTCGTCGACGGAGTTCCTGGCGTCGTGGAGCGCTTCGCAGGAGACCATCGAGTCGGACGGGCGGACGATCCGTCG
>VGLH01000178.1 GCA_016866785.1 Candidatus Poribacteria bacterium | reverse complement strand
TACGACTCGTTCTGGATCTCCTCGCATATCCATCCGGATCCCGACGCCATCGGTTCCCAACTGGCGCTGGCAAGGTTCTTAGAGCAGCGCGGGAAGACCGTCGAGATCGTCAACGAGAGCCCTCCGCCGAGGATCACGCACTGGCTCCCCGGGGTCCGTCGCATGCGCCAGGAACCGACGCTCGATACCGCCGACGCCCTGATCGTTCTCGACGTGTCCGACCGAGCTCGACTGGGCAAGACACTCGAACATCGGCTTTCGCCGAAGCACGCCATTATCAATATCGACCATCACGCGACGGGAAAACCCTTCGCTGACATCGCCTGCGTCGTGCAGCAGGCGTGCGCGACGTGCGAAATCCTCTTCGATCTGTTCGAGGCGTCCGGCGACGAGATCGACCGAGATATTGCGGAGTGCCTCTACGCGGGCATCATCGGCGACACGGGCAACTTCCGGTTCTCGAACACGACGCCGCACGCGCACGAGGTCGCCACGGCGCTCATCCGTCTGGGCGTGGAGCCCGCCGTCGCATACGAGCGCATCTACGGCGCGCAACCGGAACGGCGGCTGCGGCTGCTGGGCATGGTGCTCGCAACGCTGCGCCAGAGCGCCGACGGAGCCATCGCCACGATGCGTGTGACCCAAGAGATGTTCCGGGCGACCGGAACGGACCTGGAAGACGTCGATGGGTTCAGCGACTACGCGCGGTCGGTTGACGGAGTGGTCGCGGCGGCGTTCTTCGGCGAGCTTCCCAGCGGAAAGATCAAAGTGAGTTTCCGGGCTCGCGGAGCCGTTCGCGTCAACGGCGTTGCGGCTTCGCTGGGAGGCGGCGGACACGAATACGCGGCCGGGTGCACGCTGGATCCGCCTATGGACGAGGCGGAACGGCGCGCCATTGCCGCCCTGGCTACGGAGATCGAACGAGCGAATGGCTGAACCGATCGACGGCGTCCTGAACTTGGACAAGCCCCCCAAGATCACCTCGCAGACGGCTGTCACCCGCGTCAAGCGCGCCCTCGGCGCTCGGAAGGCGGGGCACGCCGGAACCCTCGACCCGGACGCCACGGGCGTGCTGCTCGTCTGCATCGGAAAGGCGACGCGGCTTTTCGAGGCGCTCCAGAGCCACGACAAGGAGTACGTCGCGACACTGACGCTCGGCGTCGAGACGGACACGTACGATGCCGCCGGGGAAGTCACGGGTCGCTCTGATGTGCCGGACCTGTCGGCTGTCGAGATCGACCGGGCGATGGAACCATTTCGCGGCGACATCGAACAGGTTCCGCCGATGTACTCGGCTCTCAAGCGGGATGGGCAGCCGCTCTACAAGCTCGCGCGGCGCGGCGAGGTGGTCGACCGTCCGCCGCGTACTGTGCGCATCTCCGAGCTTGAGGTGCTGAGTGTGGCGCTGCCCGACGTGCGCATCCGGGTCGTGTGCTCTCGTGGAACCTACATCCGCAGCCTGGCGCACGACATCGGCAAGGCGCTGGGATGCGGCGCGCATCTGAGCCAGCTCGTGCGGACGCGTAGCGGGCCCTTCCGGGTCGAGGACGCCATGCCGCTCTCGGATGTCCTCTCGTGTCCGGACAACGCTCTGGGACGGATCGTTCCGCTGGAAGCGCTACGAGGGACGCTCGGCGCTGGAGAGGGAACCGCGTGAGGGTTGTCGATGGATTCTGGGAGCCCCTTCACGGCGGGCGTCCCACCATATTGACGTTTGGCAAGTTCGATGCCCTGCACTTGGGTCACCAGGCGATCTTCCGTCGCGTGTGCGAGACCGCTCGTCGGCACGACTGCGACGCAGGCGTTGTCTTTTTCCACCCGCACCCACTTAGACTGCTCGCGCCGGAGCGATGTCCCACGACGCTGACGCCGCTGCCGCTCAAGCTGCGGTTGCTGGAGTCGTTCGGGTTCGACATCGCCATCGCGGCGCGGTTCGATGAACGGCTTCGCGAAACGACCGCCGAGGATTTCGTCGCGCATCTCGTCGAGCGCTTCGGCGTGCGCGGGCTCGTCGTGGGCGATGGCGCGCGGTTCGGCTTCATGGCTCGCGGGGATGCGGCGATGCTCCAGTCGCTCGGGTCGCGTCTGGGCTTCGACCTGGAGATCGTCCCGCCGGTTCCGTGGGAGGGAAAGCCGATCAGCAGCGACCGCGTGCGGCGCGCGGTGGCTCGCGGCGACCTGTCGGAGGCGCAGGCGCAGCTTGGGCGTCGCTACTCCGCCTATGGGCGCGTCGTCGAGGGCGACAAGCGCGGGCGGACGCTCGGGTTCCCGACGGCAAACGTGGACACGGGCGACCAGCAGCTTCCTCCGTTGGGCATCTACGCGGCGGAGGCGGTCGTCGGAGACGATCGGCACGGAGCCGCCGTCAGCCTCGGCGTGCGCCCGACGTTCGGGGGAGCCGATGTCGTCTTGGAGGCGTACCTGCTCGATTTCGCGGGCGATCTGTACGGACGAGAGATCGAGGTGGCCTTCGTCGAGAAGCTCCGCGACGAGCTCCGGTTCGATTCCGTGGACGTGCTGCTGACCCAGATGCGGCAGGATGTCACGCGGACACGCGCCGTGTTGGGCATCTGACGGCGCACCTGTGTTCCCACGAACCCGTCGCACCGATACCTTCCCACCGGTTCCCACCAGGTAACGCATGGGCCCTGAACGACCCCATCTCCTGACCACGACGAAGACGCCGTTGGGCGTCGCCTCGTTCCTCGCCCAGACGTGCACGGTGACGCCAACCGAAGTCAGCATGTCGAGTACCGACACGCAGGCGTGGCATGTCCTCGCCGACGGGCAACCGTACTTCGCCAAGTGGGCAGCGGCTTCGGTCTACGCCGAAACACTCGCCAAAGACGCGGACATCTGCTCGAAACGGCTCCACCCCGCCATCGTCCGTCTGCTGAATCGCGTCGAGACGGCGGACGGAACGCTCCTCGTCTACGAGCGCATCTACGGCGAGGACGTTCGGACGCTCGCCAAGTCTCGGAGAATCTACGACATGGCGCTGGAGAAGCGCCTTCGCCTGCTCGCTACGACGTACGACGCCCTAGCCGTCATCAGCGACGACGGCTGGGTGTTCGTGGACTTCTACGACGGGAACGTCCTCTACGATGCCGGCTCCGACACGACGATGCTGTTCGACTTCGAGCTCTTCCGTCGGTGCGAAGGCTACACGCTGGAGCTGGACCGCAACTACGGCTCGTCGCGGCTGATGGCTCCCGAGGAGTTCCAGCGCGGAGCGTGGATCGACGGTCGCACGAATGTGTATACGCTGGGACGGCTGGCGATTGTCGTGCTGTGCCGGGAGATCGACGAGCGTTGGCGCAGCGTGTTCCCGGCGTCAGCAGCGCTCGCGGAGGTCATCGAGCGCGCGACGCAGCCCGATCCAGAACGTAGGTACGGCTCGGTTCGGCAGTTCGTGACGGCATACCGACACGCGAGCCCAGAGATGAGCCCGATCGTGGCTGCCGTCCACGCCAGCACGTAGATGCTTGCCGTCATAGCGAACCCCTCTCCAGCATGGGCGCGCGTCTCTATCGACGAGCATAGCACCTGTGCATGTCCGATCAATCCGCCTGCTCTGAGGTTGGGATATCACATGAGACGCAACAGCGTCAAAGCCTGCGGCAACACAGGATTTGCATCTCGGCGTGTTGCGTTCCTTGACGCGACTTGGGAAACCGCATGGAATCCGCGTTCGCGGCGGATTCGTCGCAGTTCGTGTCTCGATCTCAGCAAAATCCTTGACGCTTCGAGAGCCACGAAGTACAATACGCTAGCGTTTCCGTATCCCCGTCCGACGATCTCCAGTTGTCCGAACGCCTCCTGCATGCGCGCCGAATGCGGCGGGTGCATGCGCAAGTGCCCAGCGTGGGGAACCAGCGCGTTCGGGTAGATTGGGACCGCAGGATTCGCCCCTGAGACATACATTGCAGCGTCCAGCTGTCGCCCCGCCCATTGCCGAGGCTCCATGTCCTTGGTCAAAGTGCCGATTGTCTGTTGACGAACTCACAGTAGAGACCAGCGAGCGCGCATGACATCTGCGATTCGGTGACGTGCTGCCACGTCCATTCGAACCTCACCGCAATGAACCCCACTGCCGGCACGAGCCAATCATGTCCGGAGCATGGCACTCGACCCAGACGATGGGTGCGCGGTCCGCGTTCCGGTTGGGCTCGCGTCCAGACACCTTCCCCGAAGGGAGCGCGAGCGACACGCCATCTGCGGCGTGCCGGTGATGCATTCGATGCATAGGGAACCAAGATGAGAACTCAACGAAGAAACCACCATCCCAGCCGCGATTATGACGCTCAGCCCACAGAACCGGGCGTGGACGTCAGCCAGCTCCAGCAGAAGACCGTCCAAGACCTCTACAAGATGGCGCGCGAACTGAACGTCGCCGGATACAGCGGTCTGAAGAAGCAGGAGATCATCGCCCGCATCCTCGAGACCCAGGCGGACGGGCGAGACGTGCTCACCGGCGAAGGCGTGCTGGAGATTCTCCCCGAAGGCGGATTCGGCTTCCTGCGTTCCGCCAACTACAACTACCTGCAAAGCCAAGAGGACATCTACGTATCGCCGTCGCAGATGCGGCGGTTCGGGCTCCGCACCGGACACGTCGTGCGCGGGCAGATTCGCCCGCCCAAGCGCGGCGGCGAAAAAGACGAGCGACTCTTCGCCCTCCTCCAGATCGAATCCGTCAACGGGTTCGAGCCAGACCTGGCGAAAGAGACCGTCCTCTTCGACAATCTGACGCCCATCCACCCGACGGACCTGATCAAGCTGGAACACGACCCCGGCGAGATCAGCACACGCATCATCGACCTGATGGCGCCCATCGGGAAGGGACAGCGCGGCATGATCGTCGCCCCGCCGTTCGGCGGGAAGACGCACCTGCTCCGCAACATCGCCCACGGCGTTGCCGCCAACAATCCCGACATCGAGCTGATCGTCCTCCTCATCGACGAGCGCCCGGAGGAGGTCACCGAGATGGAGCGGACGGTCCACGGCGAAGTCGTCAGCTCGACCTTCGATGAGCCGCCGGAGCGCCACGTCGCCGTCGCCGAGATCGTCATCGAGAAGGCGAAGCGCTCCGTCGAGTTCGGCAAGGACGTCGTCATCCTCCTCGACAGCATCACGCGACTGGCTCGCGCCTATAACATCGTCGCGCCGCACACCGGCAAGACGATGACCGGCGGGATCGACTCCGCCGCGATGATGGGCCCCCGCGCGTTCTTCGGCGCAGCCCGCAACATGGAAGAGGGCGGCAGCCTGACGATCCTCGCGACCGCCCTCATCGACACGGGCAGCCGCATGGACGACTTCATCTTCGAGGAGTTCAAGGGAACCGGAAACTCCGAAATCCACCTCGACCGCAACCTCTTCGAGCAGCGAACCTTCCCGCCGATGGACGTCCACAAGTCCAAGACGCGCCGGGAGGAACTGCTGATCGATCCTCCGACGCTGAACAAAGTCTGGATCCTGCGCAAGTTCCTCACCAAGACGTCCCCTGGCGAAGCCATCGAGCTCTTCCAGGAGCAGATGCGCAAATCGCGGACGAACGAAGAGTTCCTCGAGTCGATGAAGGGCTAGAACCCCCGGCTCGCATCAACGCCTCGCCGCTGAAAGGTCGCGTACCTCGATGAAAACCGGCATCCATCCGAACGTGAACACGGTCACCATCTCCTGCGTCTGCGGAGCCACGTACGAGACCTTCTCGACCAAGACCGGGCTGCGCGTCGAAGTCTGCGCGAGCTGCCACCCGTTCTTCACGGGACAGCGCAAGATCGTCGACACCGAGGGTCGCGTGCAGAAGTTCGAGCAGAAGTACCGCCGATTCAAAGCGCAAGCCTAGCCCCTCGATGCTTGGCTTGTTCTTCACCTTCCTGAAGCTGGGAACCTTCATCTTCGGCTCGGGACACGCTCTCGCCTCTGCGATGCAGAGCGAGATCGTCGACCGGCAGGGATGGATGACCGCCGAGCAGTTCCAGGACGGATGGGCTGCCGGCAACGTGCTCCCCGGTCCCATCGCGACGAAGGTCGTCGTCTACGTCGGCTACGAACAAGCCGGCGTGTGGGGAGCCCTCGTCGCGATCGTCGCCTACCTGCTGCCGTCCATAACCGGGATGGTGCTCATCACGGCAGTGCTGACGCAGTACGCCCAGCTCCCAGCCGTCAAGAGCATCGTGCGCGGCGTGAAGCCTGCCGTCCTCGCGCTGCTCGTCGAGGCGTTCCTGAGCTTCACCGGCGTGGCGTTCCCGCGGAACGGGGCGCTCGTCGCGCCCAGCGTACCGGTGCTGGTGACGGTCGGCGGCGTGTGTTTGAGCTTAGCAGGGATGTGGTGGATGTCGACGACGGGGATCGCGGGAGTTGGAGCGTTCCTG
>VGLH01000177.1 GCA_016866785.1 Candidatus Poribacteria bacterium | reverse complement strand
GAAGATTTCCAGCGCCTTGCGATACCACGCCTCCGCCTCGTCGAAGCGCTGTCGCTCCTCGGCGATGATGCCCAACTGGTGGTAGTCGTCCGCCGCGTCACGCTCCAACCCCAGCCGCTCGAAGATTTCCAGCGCCTTGCGATACCACGCCTCCGCCTCGTCGAAGCGCTGTCGCTCCTGGACGACCATCCCTAGATTGTGGTAGGCGTCCGCCGCGTCACGCTTCAACCCCAGCCGCTCGAAGATTTCCAGCGCCTTGCGATACCACGCCTCCGCCTGGTCGAAGCGCTGTCGCTCCTGGGCGATGATGCCCAACTGGTGGTACGCGACAGCGATGTGCGGCTCCGTGTCGGGGCTTCCGAGGGACAGCAGGTAGGACAGGATTCGTTGGTGGGCGCTTTCCGCCGCGTCGAGGTCGTTGCGCGCGAGGGCGTCGTTCGCTTCGCTGCCCAGGAGGAACTTCCAGAGATCGGCGCGGTCGCTGTCCGCACCGGCTGCCATCTCGCGTCCGGTCCAGTCGAGCAATCGGTTCCGCAGCGACCGCCATTCCGATGTACGCTGGCGCACGTCATAGAACTCGGAAAGCGTCTGCGCGATCTTCTGAGCGAGGGCCCAATCCTCCCGCCGCTCGCCAAGGCGAAGCGCTCGCAGCAGATTCGTCTCTTCGATGTGGACGGCGTCGATGGCATTGCGGTCTCCGCGCCGCACGTGCTCGTACGCGGCAGACGACCACGCCGCGTAGGAGTGGGCGTACGCCTCATCGAGCGCATCGGCGCCGCCGTCGCCGACAGATGCGACGAGCTGCGCGCGAAGGAAGGTCGGGAACGTCGGATGCAGCTCGTAGACTCGATTGCCGAGTGCGGCAACCATGCCGTCCCGCGCCGCTTCGTCGAGGACTCGTTCCCAGGTCTCAGCATCGGGGGCTTCGCCCGTTAGGCGTCGGTAGATCTTCCCTGGCTCATCGTCAGACGCGATGAAGACGCCCAGTGTGTCGGCGTCCACGTAGGACGTGAAGAGCCCGACGAACGGCAGGTGCTTGCGGGCTGCGTCGGACATCTGAGAGAACGCGTAAGCGAGCGAGGCGTCTTCGATCGCGTTTCCGAGTCCGATGCGATGCTGGAGTTCGTCGATGATATGAGCGGGGCTCTGGTCGCGCAGCAGAGGGAGCACGACCTCCATCGAGCGCGGATGACCTTTCAGCAAGCCCAAGAGCCGCGCGTAGTCGGGGTCGTCCGCGAAGTGTTCCGGCGTCTTGCCCACCGTTCTGAGGATGGAACGCGCCAGGCGCAGCGCGTCAGACTCACTCAGACCGCGCAGCGGCACGAGCGCGAGGTTGACGCCCAACCAGTTCTCGTCCGGCTTGCGGCTCGTGATCAGCACACGGCTCTTGCCGCCTCGCAGGGCCTGCAGGAACGCGCTGAACTTCCGGCGCTCCTCGTCCGACGCGAAGGGCGCCGTTCCGTGCGGGTATCCGTTCACCGTCTCGAAGTTGTCCCAGACGAGCAGGCAGCGGTTCCCGCTCAGATACCGGATCAGGATGTCGCGCTGCTGCTCTTCGGATAGTCTGGAACGGTCGGTGCCGAACCCGGCGATGCTTCCGACGACCTGACCGAAGTCGCCCTTCTCCAACGACGCGACAAAGACGCCGCCCGGGCAGCCGTCGGTCTCGGCGAACCAGCGTGCGAACCCATACGCCAGTTCCGTCTTACCGGTTCCGCCGAGCCCCGAGAGGAGCGCCCACGGGGCGTTGTCGTCTCGGAATGCCCGCTCGATGTGGAGAATGTCGTTGTCTCTGCCAATGAACCCGTATCTGCCCTCTGGACACGAGGCGGCGACTCGCTGCCATCGGGCTGTCTCGACGGGTTCGAGCGTTCCCTCCTCCGGCTCGGCGGCGGAAGCCGCGCCCATGAGCGGCACATACCCGGTCTCCTGCTGATACAGCGCCGGCACGATCCAGTCGCGCAACTCGCGCATGCCTGCCTTCGAGTCGCGGCGGGGCTCGCCCAGAAGGCGTCGTCTCCCCGCTGCTACTGCCTTCGACAGCGAATCCTGAGCGACCAGACGCTCGTAGAAGCGATCCATGAAGAGCGCCGCAGCGTCCGCGTAGACTGAGTAGGACATGGCGACGACGCCCTTCGCGCCGACTGCGACCAGGCGCGATGCAACGGAGGCGAAGGGGTCCTTCGCGCCCTCCTCCGCCGATTGACAGGCGTTCAGCACGAAGAGGGGCACGTGGCACGCGGCGAGCATCTGTCCGAGTTCGTCGCTGCCAACCGGATGACGCCCTCCCCCATCGCGTTCGAAGATGAGGTAACCGAGCCCCTCGTCGAGGCGGAAAACGCCGTGTCCGTCGAAATGGACAAGGTGGTACGCACCGGGGCTCTGGTTCAGGCGCGACTCAAGCGCGTCGAGCGTCGGTGGACGCAGCACCTCCAAGTGGACTCGACCCCCGAGCGGGCGCAGCGCCTCCAGAATCGGGCGAGCGATGGTTCCGATGGCGATATCGCGTTCACCCCCGGGCCGCGCGATCACCAACAGAATCCGGAACGGACCCGGAGATAGAGCGGCGTCGGCTTGGATCGCGTGCTTCGCTCGCTCGCGGTACAGCCCCGCCAGCGATGGCGCGAGGAAACCGCGTCCGGGCGCTGGGTCTCGGATCAGCTCCCAAGGGACGTTGAGGAAGTCCGAGTCATCCGATGAGATGCAGAGCTCGCACTGCTCCAAGCCCGTGCGCACAGCGTCTTGGTAGAACCCGCGCGGGTCGGGATCGTGCTCCCCCTTCGGAAAGATCTGCTCGAAGAGCGACGCGCCCCACGCCTCCATCTGGTCCTCGACCTTGCTGGCACGGAGGCGGTCGCCGCCGTAGGGGGATCCGCTCAGGTAGCCTTCGAGATACCATCGCAGCTCTTGCCGATCCCTCAGCGCCAAGGGGTTGGCAAACGGCAGCGCGTCCGCGTAGTGGCGTTCGCGGTTCTCTTTTCGCCATGCAACGCGCACGTTGCCTTCGCCAGCGTCGATGATCCGCAGGAGGTTCATCCAGGGTTCCCACCAGCAACCGAATGAGGAGGTCTTCGGACACTCCCGTTGTGTACCGAACGACGTGAGTGGATCGCGGCGTCCCTCCGGGGGAGAGAGTCACCGGCTAGTATGCGGCTCGCGATACGCCGGCGCAACCTGCCCGTTGGGTTGGCGTTCCCGACCCATCGTGATATTTAACCCAGCCGAGATAGGGGCAGACCATCGCGGCGAGGCGCGCATCACGGCTTGGCGCGGTTCGCCGTCATGACCGCGACACCGAACATCGCCCCGCCGAATCCCGCGACGATGGCGAGTGCGGTCCCGAAATGCACCGGCGCGAGCCCTTGCCCGACGGCATCGCCGTAGAAGGCTCCTCGCAGAGCCGACAATCCGTAGGTCATCGGGTTCGCCAGCATGATGGTATGGAGCCAACGCGGCGCGCCCGAAAGTGGGAAGAACGCGCCGGAGAGCATCCACATCGGCATCAACAGCATGTTCATGATCGCGTGGTAGCCCTGCGTCGAGTCGGTTCCCCACGCCGTCGCGAATCCGAGCGCCGTCGTGCTCAGCGCGACGACTCCCAGCGCCAGCAGCACCGTGAGAACGCGCAGTGGAGAGAGGGACATGCCCAGGAAGGGAGCCAGCGCCAGCAGCAGGCATCCCTGGATAAACGCCTGGCTCGATCCTCCCAGCATCTTGCCCAACACGATGGATGACCGAGAGATCGGCGTCACCAGCACGCCGTTCAGGAATCCCTCGCGTCGGTCTTCAATGACCGAGATGGACGAGAAGATCGCCGTGAACAGCACGACCAGCGTGATGATTCCCGGATAGAGGTATTCGAGATAGCCGACTCCGCTTTCGGAGCCGGGCCCGCGGAATGAGCTCCCGAAGCCGGAACCGATGAAGAACCAGACGAGAATCGGCGGGCCCAGCGCCCCGATGACGCGGTTCCGCTGGCGGACGAACCGAATGAGCTCGCGCGACCACAGGCTCCAGATGGGCAACAACCGGGCGGTCATGCGGACGCTCCTGCGGCGTCTTCGGCGACGATGCTAGCGCCCGTGCGCGTCACGAACACGTCCTCGATGGACGGCTTGCTCAGGTTCACCGAATCCATCGTGTCGGGGAACGCCTCGACCAGCTTGGCGATCCAACGGTGTCCGTGTTCCACCTCGATGCGGATCGTGCCGCTCTTGACACGGGGTTCCAGCGGGAATCGATCGCGGATGCTTCGGCTGAGCGCGCCGGCGTCCTCGCAATGGATCGTGATGACGTCGTAGCCCATTTCGTCCTTCAGCGTCTGGGGCGATGCGAGGGCGACGAGCTCGCCGCGATGGAGCAAGGCGAGCTCGTCGCAGCGGTCCGCCTCGTCCATCAGGTGCGTGGTGACGAGGATCGTCAGGTCGCGTTCCGCTCGGATCTCGTCCAGATAGCGCCACAGTTCGCGCCGGGCGACGGGGTCCAGCCCCGTCGACGGCTCGTCCAGCAGGAGCAGCTTCGGCTCGTGGAGAAGGCTCTGCGCGACGTCGCCCCGACGTCTCAGCCCGCCGGAAAGCTCTTCGACCAGATCGCGCCGTCGGTCGTCGAGACCTGTGCGATCGAGAACCGTGTCGATGCGCTCCCGGCGACGAGCTCGCCGCATGCCGAACAGCCGCGCGTGGTGGTGGAGGTTCTCTTCGAGCGTCAGCTTGCCGTCGAGCCCGGATTCCTGGAAGACGACCCCGATGTGCTGCCGCACGCGGGCGGGTCCGTCCAGCACGCTGTCCCCGAACACGATGGCGTTGCCGGTCGTGGGTCGAAGGAGCGTCGCCAACGTCTTGAAGAAGGTGGATTTGCCGCTGCCGTTGGGACCGACGATCCCAAAGACGGAGCCTCGCGGAACCCCGAAGGAGACCTTGCGCAGCGCTTCGCGCTCGCCGTAGGCGTAGGAGAGGTCCGCGACCTCGACGGCAAGCATGCGTCTAGGACTCCGACGCGGCGGTGGGGGACGAATAGCCGACCGGGGAGACGGCGTTCTGCGCGCGCTGTGACTTCCGAATGAGGCGCACGACGGCGTAAATGCCGACGCCAGCGAGACCGTAGACGACGGCGAGCATCGTCAGGATGCTCCAGAAGAACCCGCGTCCGAGTCCTGCGTTGCCGGAACCGTCCACGCCTCCGGCGCTGCCTTCAGCCGCTTGTCGGACGGCTTCCTTGCACGCCGGGCAGGCGAGAAGCGGCGTCGCCAACTGCCACAGAACGGCGACTGCCAACGCGGCGAAGCCAAAGCGCACCCACGTCGAAGACTTCATCCAGAACACGTCGGAACCTCCGTCACGACGCCTGCGGGAAGAGGACGTAGAGCATCACATACACGGTGACGCCCGTCGCGGACACGAAGAGCCAGACCGGCAGAGCCCATCGCGCGACGGCTCGGTGCTTGCTGTACCGTCCGCGCAAGCCTCGCACCAGCGCGACCAGCGCCAGGGGCGGAACCGCCGCCGCCAGCACCGTGTGCGGAATCAGCACGCTCAGGTAGAACGGGCGAACCGACGCCGGCTCCTCAAAGCGCACCGTCCCGACGCCCGGATACAGATGATAGGTCAGATACGACGCCAAGAACAGTATCGACGTGGCGAACGCGGCGATCATCATGGCGCGGTGCTGGGGGATCCGCCTCGCGCGGATGTGCCAGTACCCGACGACGAGGAGCGCCGCGCAGAGGGCGTTGAGCGTCGCGTTGACGTGCGGCAGCGCTCGGATGGCGGCGGGTATCTCCATCAGGCGGTGTAACCCAGGGTTCGCGGCGTTTCGTAGGGGCAGCCCTGTCTAAGCCAGTCAAGCGGCGTCTCGTTGGCGTTCGTTGGGTTCACCCACATAATTGCGCCGACGGCGTGCACTTGCCTCGCAACGTCACGGAACCGGTTCCGGGCGCGCCGCTCCAGCGACGAGACGATCTTGTCTGTGGCAAGTGCGGCTTCCAGGAGATGGACGTCATCCAATCCGGCGTTCGTCGATGCGATCTCCTCTCGTAGAGCATCGTTCTGCGCGTTTTCAGGCTCGACTGTCCGTCCGCTCGCCACAACACGCGTGTACCAGTTCAGAGTGAAACGCATGAAGTGACGTTCCCATTCCGCCTCTATGGCAGGCGTCATGACGACGCAGTGTCCAATGAGATAGAGGGCTTCCAGGAACTCGCTACATATGCCGGACGGATCGGGTCGCTCGGTTCCTCCCGCGGACTGGATGACACTCGCGTCCACAACCAAGCTCTTGGTTCGCGACTCCATCATCGGTCGCGATGGGTTCGCTGGGCGTCAAGATATGTGCGCTGTGCCTTCATTGTCACTTCGCCAAAGTCCTCGGGCCAATCGCCGAATCTGCCTCGCTTGTCGAGGTCCCGGCTATCCAC
>VGLH01000176.1 GCA_016866785.1 Candidatus Poribacteria bacterium | reverse complement strand
ACGGGATCGCGGCGCTTGCCGACGGCGACGAGCCTGCCGGTCGCCAACTGGCGTTCTTCTGAGCCCCAGACGACCGTCGGCACGGATCGGAGGACGAAGTGGTGCGCCGTGGTGGAGTCGAACCACCAACCGCCTGATAAGAGTCAGATGCTCTGCCAGTTGAGCCCGCGCCGTTACTGATTCTTACCGCTAGCTCGTGCCGACCTTCCCTGAAGTTTCCCTGAGAACCGCGTTGCGGCGGCGATAGTGTCACGGTTCGCCCGTTCTCGCAACGGGGGTGCAGCGCGTCGCGGATGACCGTCGGAATGGCACGCACGCGTCACCGTCTTAGGCGGCGTTGACGCCCTCTGGCAGTCGTGGTAGTAGCGCAGTTGCGGAGACCTGGAAGGAGGGCGAGATGAGTGCCGTTGGACGGTTCTTCAGGCGGTTCCTCTGGGCGACGAGGCCGCTCCGACTCGCGCTTGTCATCTACGCGCTGCTGATGGTCTTGAACATCCTTTATCCGCCATCAGGACGGGTGCATACGGAGAAAGCGCACCAACTGCTGACTACTCGTAGCATCCGATATCCGGTGTGGGACTTCTTGGGGTACGACGAGCGTCTCGCTGGGCGCTTCGAGACGGTTCCTGAAGGGACTGTGATACGGGATTACAAATGGACAGAGGTGGACGGACTTTTCCTGGGCGGTACGGCACTGCTTCTGACTATCGTCTATGCGGCGGTCGTCGTGGGCATCACTGTGACTCGCCCGGAAGGGGAGCACGATGCGGAGGGCGAGTGATGTTGCCGGTGACCGACGCGCCTAGCGTCGCCGAACACGGGCAACGCGCGTCGAGCGATGGAGCGGCCCGATGTGCTCCGCACGCCTCGTGGTGGCGGGCGTGAAGCCGACCCTACTCGTTGAGCGGGTCCGCTGACCTTCGGCTGGCTCGGCGCGCCCTTGTCCAGCGTCTGAGCTCGTCGAACGCCCTGCCCTCTTGACGACGCGGGGCCGACCGCGTGGGCAGCCTTCCGCACCCTAGCACCCCTCGCTACACGGCGGCGGCGGAGTCCCGTTTCCTACAACCTCCGCCAGCCGCACGCGCTACGGACCCGTCATGCTGCTTGAGGAACGCTCCATATTGAGATAGACGCCTATCGGCGGGATATGCCGGAGAGTCTGTCGCTACCCAACGTATAACCGCCGCAGAGCATGAAGTATTGCCGCCGCTGGCCCTTGACAACAATGACCGACGTTACACAGATAGATATCTAGTCGCAAGTTTTTTTTGCCGTTCGACCCGGCGCGTGCTACACTGAAATCGAAGCGAACTGAACCCCATCGGACGAAAGGAAAAGCAGTGCGACTTAGGACTGCTCGGTTGAACAAGGGTCATTCGGTCCATCTCGCCGCTGGTTTGGCGGGCGTGTCGCCCATGCTGTGGTCGCTCGCGGAGCGGGCGCGGTACGTTCCGAGCGGTAGCCAAGCGCGACGGATGGCTACGGCGTTGGGCGTTGACGTGCGCGAGGTCGAGGAGCTTGCGGCGGCGGCGGTGGACGGGGACGGCGGCGAGACGGCAGAAAAATAACCCCAGGCGGTCGCGGCGAACGCCGTGACCGGCTGAGGCATACCAATCAATCAACGACGAAAGGCTACTCCATGAACACTGGGGCGGCAAGCGTCAAGCCGACCAGATTCGTCGGCGCGCGACGCGGCTCGGAATCGGCGCGCGACCAACGCGGTCGCGTCGTGGGCGCGTGGGTGCGCGACCCTGACGGCAGTCTCTGGCTTCAGAAAACCGGGCTGGACCCGGCGCGCCACATGCTGAGGCAGCCTCCGGCTTGGAGCACGGATTCGAGCCATCTCGAAGAACTGCGGCGTCGGGGCGGCGTCGGCGTCCGGCTCGTCCTCGTCGACGGCACCACGTTCGAGGCGCGTCTCGATGCGTTCGAGCGGCAGGGGATTCAGGTGTCGCGCGGCTTCGGGCCGCAGATTGCGCTGCCCCTGGACTACTGGCAGACGGCGGGCAACGTAGGGCAGCTCGTGCTCCGCCTGTAGTGCGCCGAGCAGACGGCGGCGAAGGTCGGAAGGCCGTAGGCAAGGCGGGGCGCTCGTTCGGAGACGGGCGAGCGCCCCATTTTGGAGAGACATATGGGAAATGCTAGCACCATCCTCCAAGCCGCGCTCGCGTATGGGGAGCTCGGCTGGAGCCTCGTGCCGGTGCGTGGCAAGCGCTGTGTCGTGGATTGGAAGGCTTGGCAGGCGCAGCAGCCATCGGACGCCCTGATTCGGAGCTGGTTCAGCGGAACGGACGCGACCGGCGTCGCCGTCGTGTGCGGCGCGGTTTCAGGGCTCGTCGTGATTGACTTCGACCCGCGCAACGACGTGACGGGCGAAGGCTCGGCGTGGCTGAGCAACGCGGACCTGCCAGACACGCTGACGTGCGCGACAGGTCGCGGCGACGGCGGTTTGCACTGTTATCTGAGAACGCCGGACGGCTTCGTCGGCAAGGGCAAGGTCGAACCGGCGGCGGGCGTTGAAGTTCGCTATGAAGGTCACTCCGTCGTCGCTCCGCCGAGTCGGCATCCCGACACCGGCAAACCCTACGTCTGGCAGGGGCTCGACCGACTCCCGACTCTCGACGACGTGACGGACGCTCCGCGATGGCTCTTGGACCTGCTCGGACCGCCGGGCTCCGACAGCCGACCGGAGGCGGCTCCGCAATCGGTCGAACCGACGCCGACGCGTCCACCGGACGGCGACAGCGGGGACTTCTGGCTCGCCAAGGCGGTGGCGCGGGCGGTCGGCGGGAACCGGAACGAAACGGGGGTATGGCTCGCGTGCCAACTGCGGGATGCGGGCGTTTCGGAAACCGAAACGCGGGCGACGGTGCTCGGATACGCGCGCCGCGTGCGGCATCTCGGCGAGCATCCCTACACGGAGGCAGAGGCGTTGGCGTCGGTCGAGCAGGCGTACAAACGCCCGAGGCGCGAAACGGCGGAGAGCCAGACTTCCAAGCTGCCTGTCGTCCCGACGCGCGGAGTGGCTCCAGGAGACAGAACCAACGGTGCGCCGTCTTCATCCGGTGTTGTGAATCTCGCCGACCTGCGGTCCTTCTTTGGCAGCGTCAAATGGGCCTGGGAGCCGTACGTTCCCATCGGACACGTGACGCTGGTGTGCGGCGAGACAGGCATTGGAAAGTCGTGGTTCGCGGCATATCTGATAGCGGCATTCACCGGCGCGCAAGACCTGCCGACGGGCGCACGGGTGTCGGAGACGGGGGGCGTCTTGCTCCTGGAAACCGAGAGCTTTCGCGGGAGCTATGCCGAACGCCTGGGCACGCTGGGGGTCGGTAATGACGACGTTGTCCTGCCGACATTGGGCGAGGCGGAGCCGACGGCTATCCCTGACCTGCTCAAGCACGCGCGTGTCATAGAGGCGCTCGCCCTTGAGCATGGAGTCAAAGCCATCGTCGTGGACTCGCTGAGCGGCGGGCATGCGCTCGATGAGAACAGCGCGGAGATGCGCGCCGTATTGCGGGAGCTTTCCGCGCTCGCTGCGTCCGTGGGCGTTCCGGTGGTGGTCGTGCATCACTTGCGGAAGCGGTCGCTTTACGAAACGGCGGAGGTATCGCTCGACCGCATAAGAGGCAGTTCGGCCATCGCGCAGTTCGCGCGTTCGATTCTCGGACTGTCGGTTCCCGACCGTGATGCCGGCACAGTGCTTGTCGAGGCGCTGAAGTCGAGTTTCTGCGCCCGTCCGCCGTCGTTGGGCTTCCGCATCTCGGAATCGGGCATCGAGTTCGTTGTTCCGCCGGAGCCGTACCGCGTGGAAGGTGTGGGCGAACGCGCCGTTGCCTTTCTCCGCATGGCTCTGGCTGATGGCGCGCGGAGTCGCGTAGACCTTCTTGCGCTGGCAACGGAGGAGGGTATTAGCCGGGCTACGTTCGACCGGGCGAAGGAAGCCGCCGGGGTCGTGTCCGTCGATGGAAAGTGGACGCTTTCTCAGCCGTGCGGAGCCTGAGATGTGAGAAAGTTGGGAACGGTGAGAACGGTGAGAACGGTGAGAAGTCTGAGAACGGTGAGAAAGCTGAGAACGGTGAGAAAGCTGAGAAAGCTGAGAGCACTGAGCAATCTTCTCACGTTTCTCACGATTCTCAGGTTCTCAGGTCAAGGCGCGATGAGAACGCCCGACGGAGGGAGCGATGGGGCCATCCGTGACGCGAGCCACACCTGCATCGGGTACCGAGCGCGGGAACGCAACGCGCCGTGCGCCGTTGTCTAGGTCGTCTACCGGTTCGACGAAGGGGCTGACGATGCGACAGGTCGAGTCCTTCCGGCTGGATAGAGAGCATCGCCGACTGCTTGAGCGTCTGGCGCGCTTCTGGGGTGTCAGTCGGTCGGAAGCATTGCGGCGCATTCTGAATGTGTTCAAGAAGGGCGGCATGGTCTACATTCCACCTCGCCAATGAGGGGTCATACGGCGAAGACCTGAACCGATGCGCGACGCGCCGTATGACAGTGACCACCAACGCCCCTCTTCGATGGCGGGCGATTACGGCGCATTCTGTCCCTAATCTTGGCGGTTCCGCGACAGCAGGGACACCGCGTTGCGTAGCCTCTTCCATATGCCGGAGCCCGCGAACGGCGCGGGTTTTGCACAGCCTTTTCTTCGGTATTCCCAAGGTCTGCTACGGCTGAGTACCTGCGAAACAAACGCAGAAACGCGTTTTTCTGTACGGCAGGGAGCGCGGAGCCGGTTCGGAGAGGGTGGCTTGCCCTGGGCGCGGCATGGGTATAGCGTTCGCAGACGCAACGGCAGACTGCGCGAAGGAGAGGGCGATGCGTTACGTGGCGAAACTCGGTTACATCGCGTTGGGCGGGGCGTTGGTGGTCGCTGGGCAACTGCTTCCGAACATGCTGATGGTAGCTGCGGCGCAGACGGAGGGGAAGCCCTCGGCGGAGTTCGACACGTTGACGGTGCGGAGCCTGAACGTCCTGGACGAACAAGGCAAAGTCGCAGTGCGCCTAGCAGCCAGGTTGCGTCCGAACGAGGCGCACGAATCGGACGTGGTACAGGTGCTCAACGCAGAAGGAGTTCCAGTCCTCAGCCTGGGTGTAGACGCGAACGGCGGTCTCCTCACGGTAGCGGGCAACGACGGGAACGAAATCGTGCGCGTTGGCGTGCTTGTCGACGGTGGGACAATCTACATGTACGGCAAGGACGGGAAGCCGCGCGCCGAGATGGTCGCGTTCCCCGACAACGGGTTAATGGGCCTGTACGGGAACGATGGGAAGCACGGCGTCTGGATGGGTGTGGGTGGCGACGGCGGTTACGTGCACGTGGACGGCAACGACGGGAAGGGAAGCGCCCTGATGAGCGTGGACAGAAACGGCGGTTTGGTGGGTGTGCGCGGCAACGACGGGACAACCCGCGCCGAGATGCTGGTGGGCGAAGTCGGTGGCGCGATGAGCGTGTGGGGCAACGACGGGAAAATCAGCGCAGGGATGGGAGTCGGCGAGGACGGCGGTACGGTGACAGTGGTCGGCAACGACGGGAAAATCAGCGCCGGGATGGTAGCTGCCGAGAACGGCGGTACGGTGAACGTGTACGGCAACGACGGGAAGGCAGGCGCCGCGGTGGGAGCGTACGGAAACGTCGGTTTGGTGAGCGTATTCGGCAACGATGGGGAGCCGCGCGCCTGGATGGGCGTGCGCGAACACGGCGGTACGGTGGGCGTGTACGGCAACGACGGGAAGCCGCGCGTAATGAACTTCGCGGGCAAAGACGGCGGTAGGGTGAGCGTGTTCGGTAACGATGGGGAGCCCCGCGCCAGGATGATGGTCGACGAGGACGGCGGCTGGATGAGCGTTTACGGCAACGACGGGAAGGAGCGCGTTGCCGTTGGCGTCAACGAGTACGGTCATGGCGGGGTTGGAACATGGGACAAGAACGGATACAAGACAGGGCATCTGCCTTGAAGTTCGGTTCCTTGCCACATGTGAGCCGAAGCAGCGGAGCGCTCGGACGCCGCTACGCACCAGCGCACGTGGACCGTGTGCCTACGGGTTCCTGTGTCCATCGGCGCGTTGGGACGCTGGGATGGACGCGTTCCGTTCCGTGGTGACGACTTCGGGCATGGGAGACGCGCCGAAGGCTTGCACGAACCGCTGGCTCAGCCGCTCGACGAAGGGTCGTAGGTCGTCGATGTCGTGGTGGACGTATCGGCTCGTGACCGACTGCCCAACATGGCAGAGCAATCGCCCTGTCTGCTGTTCGGTCGCACCTAACTTCGCCAACTGCGATGCGTAGAAGTGCCGCAGGTCGTAGACCTGCAACTCATCGCAGCCGGTGACACGCACGAGGCGACCCCAAGCCGTCTTGATGCTCCCGTAGGGCTGCGTCGGGTCTTTCGGTGACGGGAAGACGTAGTGCGACC
>VGLH01000175.1 GCA_016866785.1 Candidatus Poribacteria bacterium | reverse complement strand
GACGACTCGATGCCTGCGTTCCGCCGTCCTCGACATGCCGGGTCACAACCCGGGCGACCAACGCTTGATATCCCCCCAGCGAGCCACCGTCATTCCCTCTGGGCGTACTGGCAGAAGGCCGGGATCAACCATGTAGGCGACGCGGACGTGTTTGCCAACTTCGCGCGCCAACCGCCGCACGTTCGATCCGTCTCGGTGCATGAGATAGACGCCGCTCACGTTGCCCACGGTGAGTCCGTAGAGCAGCTGAGTTCCGTCCGGGCTCCATCGTGCCTGGTACAGACGGTCGGTCCAGGGGCTACCAGGCGCGAAGGCGAACTCCGTGACTGGCACTGCGTTTGCGTCGTTTGAGTTCATCACGTACAGCTGATCATCACGACTCAAGGCGATGGTTCTGCCGTCCGGCGACACGTCGATGGAGTAGTATGCCAACTCACGCCTTGTCGGCTGGATATCGCAGAGCTTTTCTTCAGATCCATCAGCCATGGAACGACGCCACACGCTGCGGTAGATTCGGTAGACGATGTGCGAGTCGCCAGGGAGCCAGTCTGCCGACGAGTAATCGAACGCCCGATCGTACAGATCGGCTATCTCGCCTGTGCCCGTGTCGAGCACGAACATGCTGTTGAGGACACCGACGATCCCAGGGAACAACACGCGCCGTCCGTCGGATGCCCAGCGCGCGAGCGCGGTTCCCTGGATTGCCCCAAGCGGGAAGGTCGCGACTCGCCCGGTGCGCTGGTCGTGGACGCGGTACTCGGAGCCCGTGGAGGTCAACAACCGGCTGCCGTCAGGTCGGGCATCGCAGAGCGCCTCGCCGTGAACGACGAGCTCAGGTGTTCCGCCACGCAGCCCGACTCGATAGATGTCATGTACAAACGCGATGTCAATCGTGCCGTAGACGACAGACGGTTCGTCAGCGACAGCGAGAAGAAGTGGCAGAACCACCCACGCGACTAGCCAGGTGACCGCTCGAAGCATGTCTACTCCTCCCAGTAGCCAGTGACATCGATGATTTCGGTTGTCCTGGACCGCGTTGCCGTTCCATTCGCAGCTCGGGTCGTACACGCGAAAGGCCATGTACATGGAGCCAGGAGTGGGAATCCAGCGCGCCGGGCTCCCACTTCCGCGGGAGCGACGGACGGCATGCATCACGGTGCAACACGCAACGTAGCGCCAAGCATCACCGCCATGGAACAGTCGGACTCTCCTTCTGGCTACGGGCTGCATGGCTGCATAGGCGCACTTGCGTCGTTCGATGGGTATTGTGATAACATGGGAACGGTTTGACAAGCCGCACGACGAGGGCGCTAGGGGACTCCATGAGTACCTCCGGTGAGTTGCGCGAGCGACTGGCGACGGGCGCGATCTGCGCCGGAGTCGTCGGACTCGGTTACGCGGGCTTGCCCTTAGCCTCGGCATTGGCAGCGCACGGCATCCGCGTCATCGGTTACGACATCGACACGGCGCGCGTCGAGCAGCTAAAGCAAGGGGTGTCGTACGTCGCCGACGTGCCGTCCGAGCACCTTGCCCAGATGCTCCGTGACGGGCTGTTCGAGCCGACGTCCCTACCACATCCCCTCGTCGAAGCCGACACCCTCAACATCTGTGTGCCAACGCCGCTGAGCAAGACCAAGGAACCCGACCTCTCCTACGTGCTCGCGGCGACGCATGTGGTCCGCGATCTTCTCCGGGTGGGGCAGCTCGTCATCCTCGAAAGCACGACCTATCCCGGGACGACGCAGGAGTTGGTCCTTCCTGCGCTCGAGTCCGGCGGGCTCCGCGTCGGCGTCGACTTCTTCCTCGCCTACTCGCCGGAGCGCATCGATCCTGGGAACCGCGTCTACCACATCGACAACACTCCCAAGATCGTCGGCGGCGTCACACCTGAGTGCACCGAGCTCGCGTGCCTGTTCTACTCGCGCTTCCTAGAGCGCACGGTGCCCGTGGCATCGACCGGCGCTGCCGAGATGGTGAAGCTCCTGGAGAACACATTCCGAAGCGTCAACATCGCGCTCGCCAACGAGATGGCGCTGTTGTGCGACCGTCTGGGGCTGGACGTATGGGAGATCATCGACGCCGCCGCCACCAAGCCATTCGGCTTCATGCCGTTCTATCCCGGGCCCGGGCTGGGGGGTCACTGTATCCCCGTCGATCCGCACTACCTGGCATGGCGCGCGAGAGAGATGCAGTTCAACGCGCGATTCATTCAACTGGCGACCGAGATCAACGCGTCGATGCCGCAGTACGTCGTCACCCGCATCGCCGAAGCACTGAATGAGAAGCGCAAGCCGATCAACGGGTCGCGCATCCTCGTGATGGGCGTCGCGTACAAGGAGAACGTCGGGGACGTGCGCGAATCTCCGGCGCTCGACGTGATGTCGCTGCTCGTCGAGCAAGGCGCTGAGTTGGTCTACCACGACCCCCACGTTCCCAAGACGATCTGCCAGGGGAAGATCTACGAGTCCTACCCGTTGTGGCAGTCGCTGATTTCGTCGGTCGACGCGATTGTCATCCTGACCGCTCACGAAGCTATCGACCATCGACCGCTCCATCGCGCTCCCTGTCCCGTGGTCGATATGCGCGGTGTGCTCCGCTCCAACCACTGTCATCGCCACCCGTAGCCCGCCAATCTCGCGCATTGTCGTCGCCGCAGGCTGGCACATGTCGTGGAGACGATGTCGCGCGGGTTGACACCGGCTTTCGGTCGCAAGACAATGCCACTGCCTGTGTCTGGTTTGAACGGTGAGGGACAGCACATGGAGTTTGCCGCAGTCAACGCGTACCTGACGAATCTGTCCGCGCACGGGAACCCAGTGTTAACGGCAATGGAGGAGGAGGCGCGGCAGACCAGGTTCCCGATCATCGGGCCCGCAGCGGGGCAGTTCTGCTATCTGTTAGCCAGGTCCATCGGCGCGCGCCGTGTCTTTGAGATGGGAAGCGGTTACGGCTACTCGACGGCTTGGTTCGCCCGCGCCGTGTGGGAGAACGGCGGCGGGGTCGTGCACCACGTCGTGTGGGACGAAGGTTTGTCGTCGAAGGCGAGGCGCTATCTCGCCGAGGCGGGTCTCGACTCGGACGTGCGCTACACCGTCGGAGAAGCCGTCGAGACGCTTCGGCACACTGACGACGTGTTCGACATCATCTTCAACGACATCGACAAGGCGGGATATCCGTCCTCCATCCCAGTGCTCAAGCCGAAGCTCCGCGCCGGCGGATTGCTGATCATCGACAACATGCTGTGGCACGGGCGCATCTTCGAGCCGAATGACAACGACGAGGACACCGAAGGAGTGCGCAAGGTCACGGAGATGCTCTTCGCCGATCCCGACTTCGCCTGCTCTTTGGTGCCGATCCGAGACGGCATGATCGTGGCGCTCAAGGTTCGATGAGACGCCGTCGCACGGAGGACGCGCGATGCGCACCATCGAGGTACGGAGACACAGCCACCGCGAGAAACCCAACCCGCACTTGTCGCAGTCAGGCGTGAATCTGGCACGAGTCGTCGGTTCCCAGATCGGGCCCTTTGCCCGCGTGGTCACCAGCCGCGAGCCCCGCGCAATCGAGACGGCGATTGCGATGGGCTACGCCGTCCAGGAAACCCGCAAGGAGCTGGGTCCTGGGCACCTGTCGAAGACGGGACCCGAAGTCGACTTCGCCCTCGGCTTCGCTGGCTGGGCGAAAGCGGTTCAACTGGGGAAAGGCACGCGTCGATTCGCGCGCAAGCAGCGCAAGCTGTGGGCATTGATCGCCAAGGAGCTCCCGGACGGCGAGTCGGCGCTGATCATCGGTCACGAAGGGATCGCCGAAGCCGGCGCGGTCGAGTGTTTCCCGGACCGCGATCACGCCGCATGGGGCCCCAACTGCGGCTTCTGCGAAGGCGTTCGATTGACCTTCGACGGTAAGAGGTTCACCGACATCGTCGTCCTCCGCGTCGAGCCGGACGGATCGGCATAGGAACTCATATGCGCGACATCCCGGTCCAAGCGCTCGCGTCCGGGTTTGAGTTCCCAGAGGGGCCCGCGTTCGACCGTGACGGCAGTCTCATCGTCGTGAACCACCAGAGCCCGGTCGGGCGCGTGTCGCGGATTGCCGCTGACGGCTCGGTGACGACGTTTGTGGAGACGGGCGGGAAGCCCAACGGGAGCTCGTTCCATCGGGACGGCGATCTCTACATCGCCGACGCCGGCACGCAGTCGATCCTGCGAGTGGCTCCCGATGGTGCGATCCACACAGCGGCGGATCGCTGGAACGACGAACCCCTGAATGCCCCCAACGACTTGGTGTTCGACCGTTCCGGGAACCTCTACTTCACGGACCCGGTTCGATTACCACGTCCTGAACTGTGCCTGTCGCCGATCTATCGGCTGAACGCAGACGGATCGCTCGAACGGCTCGCCGACGAGCTCGCGTTCCCGAACGGTATCGCGCTGTCGCTCGACGAACGCACTCTCTACGTCGCCGAGACGCGACGACACCAGACCACCGCGTTCGATCTCGACGCGGAGGGAACCATCGTCGGGTCCAGGGTACTCGCCACGTACGAGCCCCCCGCTCGACCGGATGGCATGGCGCTCGATTGCGACGGAAACCTGATCGTCGCGCTCATCTATGGCAGACGTCTGGCAGTGCTGTCGCCTGACGGCGATCTGGTCGACGAATACCCATGCGGCGGATCCGGACCGACGAACATCTGCTTCGGCGGACCGAACTTCGACCTTCTCTTCATCACCGAGACAGAGACGAACCGCGTGACGGTGGTACGGCACACACGACCAGGACATCGCCTCTTCGGCGACGTGCGATGAGTCGTCAGTTCCCTCGCATCGACCGCTCCGCCATCCGCACGACCCCTCTGGCGGAGCGCCGCAACAAGGTCCATCGCGACGACCTGTCGACGCCATACGCCGCCGGAGGAACGTTTGCAGATTGGCTGGCGTCTCTGCCCCGTCAGTTCGCGGCCAACGACTTTCGCGAGCTGATCGTTCGGTTGCGCGACGCTCACCGACATGACCGCGTCATCCTGGCGATGTTCGGAGCCCACGTCATCAAGGTTGGCTTGGGCCCGCTCCTGATCGACATGATGGGACGAGGAGTCATCAGCGCGGTCGCGACGAACGGCGCTGGAGCCATCCATGACTTCGAGCTGGCGCTGATCGGCGGAACGTCTGAGGACGTGCCGTCAGGTCTGGAAACCGGCGAGTTCGGGATGTCCGAGGAGACCGGTCGGCTCATGAACGTCGCCATCGGATCGGAGCCCGAACGCGGCATGGGGTGGCTCCTCGGACGCGCCATCGCCGAAGGCAGTTTCCTCCACGCAGACGTCAGCGTCCTCGCCGCCGCGTACCGCCTCGGAGTCCCGGCGACCATTCACGTCGCCATCGGCACCGACATCATCCACCAGCACCCGGCTGCGAACGGCGCGGCGATTGGAGCGGCGTCGTTCGCCGATTTCGAGCACTTCACGTCGGTCGTGGCGGCTCTTGAAGGTGGCGCCGTGCTCAACATCGGTTCCGCCGTGGTCATGCCGGAGGTGTTCCTCAAGGCGCTGACGATTGCGCGGAACCTGGGACACGCCGTCTCGGACTTCACGGCTGCGGATTTCGACATGATCCGCCAGTACCGCCCCGCCGAAAACGTCGTGTCACGCCCGACTCGCCACGGCGGAAGAGGACTCCGGTTCACCGGCAGCCATGAGCTCCTCATCCCCTTGGTCATCGCCGCCTTGACCGAGGCGCTCTCAGACGGCGCCGCAGAATGGCTTTCATGAAGCCTCGATCCTCCTGCCCGGTCGGGAAGCGCTACCACGTCGCCGCGCTTGCCTGCGTGGCGTTGACGGTGTGCCGGTACGCGCGAGCCGCCGATCAGCCGACAGTCCTCGAACCTGTAGTCGTGACTCCGAGCGCCTACTCGCTTGTCGAGCGAGTGAGTTCCCCTGCGGAAGTC
Source organism: Candidatus Poribacteria bacterium (assembly GCA_016866785.1). Classification (NCBI taxonomy): domain Bacteria; phylum Candidatus Poribacteria; species Candidatus Poribacteria bacterium. The sequence goes on along the minus strand of VGLH01000175.1, from coordinate 519 downwards.
TCCGTTCGCGACGCGGAGAACCTGCCTCTGATCGACAACGACGTGATGCGGACCGTCCATCTGTTTCCGGGCGTCGTCGCGAACGACTTCAGCGCCCGGTTCCAACTGCGGGGCAGTGAGAAGGACGAGGTCGCCGTCCGCCTCGATGGTATCGAGCTCCTGGACCCATTTCACCTTCAAGACTTCGGGGGTGCGCTCTCGTCAATCGATCTCAGTCTCGTACGGGACGGAAGGCTCTACATGGGCGGCTTCGCGCCGCGCTACGGGGACAGCACCGGAGGCGTGTTCGATCTTCAGACCCACTCGCCGAACCGACAGGGCATAACGCGTCTCTCATTCGACATCGTGAACCTGCAGGCGCAGCGAGAGGGAGCCCTGGGTGGCGACGGATCGTATCTGCTCTCGGCGCGACGCGGCTACGTCGATTGGCTCCTCGCGCTGATCGACCGAATCAGCCCGCTCGAAGAGAAGTTCCGCCCTCGGTTCTTCGACACGTTCGGGAAGGTCGAGTTGCCGCTG
>VGLH01000174.1 GCA_016866785.1 Candidatus Poribacteria bacterium | reverse complement strand
ACCGACGCCTCTCCCAACGTCCTCGGTTCCGCTCGATGGTCTGAGCAGATCGCCGCGTGATCGCAAGCCCGTCTGCGTCCTCATCGAGTCGGCGCAGCACTCGCGAGAACGTCGCCGCACAGGGCGTCGCGGATCGTTCATATCCCAAGGCTTGGGCATACTCGACGCGCAGCCGTCCCCGTTCCGCGGTCGCACGAGGACCTTGCGTTCCACAAAGAACCGCAAAGCACAACTGCAGCAGGATCGTCGCCAGAGAATGCTGCACCTTCGACGCTCGGTGTGGATTCGACACGAACGCTCATCTCTCTGCGAGCGATGGAGGTCGTTGCATCGTGAATGACTCCTTTCACACCCATGACTCGTCATCACGATTCTTCCATCACCCAACCATTCGTGAAACAGCCCTCGCGCGGCTTCGTGGCGCTTGCCTTGCCTAACCTTGGGGGGTACCATCTTACCGCGTGGTGAGTGTAGCTCAGTCGGTAGAGCGCTTGACTGTGGATCAAGTGGTCGTGGGTTCAAATCCCATCACTCACCCCAACCCCAATACCCAGAAAACCCGCGCCATTACTGAACCAGAGAGCAATCCCGAGAGCCAGCTTCGGGACCACTTTGCCTGAAACCTGTCTCGATACAGGGGTTTGGGCGTGGTGCACTTCTCCTGAGGTCCATTCAGGACAAGGAAGCATGGATCGGGAACAGCGTGATACAGCGTTGATTGTCCCAGATGCCTGCTAGCGGACCCACTGTCGTCGCGAACGTAACATCCGTCGCTCCGATCCCCGGGCACAAGCCCTCGACCACGCCACTGGGACGGATGGCAGGCACGGACTTCTGGCTGCGAAATCCTGACAGACACAACGAAAAGTGCATCCACGACGGGGAACCAGTGGAGGTGGGGAAGGTATGTCCTGTGCCCACCTCGAAATCACCGGACTCGACGCGGGCAACCGCGCCGGGACCGGGGAACAAAGAAAGGAGGACATAAATGGTCGACACAATTGGAGGTGTCTTCGCGTAAGCGTTGACCAACGCCCGCGAGGGCGCTTCAGGTTGTGAAGCGCGGGGGAGCGAGGAAGAGCGCGAGCTCGGACTTGCCCTCCGCGCTCTCTTGGGCTAGACTGCAAAGAGCCGAGCGGCGGCAACCGCGAGGCATCCCAAGCATCCGGGCAACCGGATGAGCCTCCCAACTTGAAGTCACTCGACGGGCACCACCAGAGGAAAGGAAAGATCGAATGATCCGGACCCGTTTCCAGAGCGGCGCTTGGGCGCGCGCCGGTTCGGTGGCGCGCGATACGTTGCTGGACGTCGATCACGGATTCGCGGCTTGAGGATGGGAACGAAGGCTCTCGCAGAGGGAGCGACCGGCCGGGACACGGCACGATACGCCTGACACACGTTCTTCCTCGCACGCCAGAACGTCGCCAAGGCGTCGGACGCGAACACACGTTCTCATCTTCGCCCGAAGTGAGATTCCTCATGCCACATCAGACGGTTCACTCGACCATGGGGCGGCGATCCAGCCGCAACGCCAGATGGCAGGGGAAGTTCGAAATGATCCGGCGTCACCAGTAACCCAACGCGCGCGTTCTGTCTATCACCACACACTAGGTTTCGATTCACTCGGAGTGCCACTCCGTGCCCGGGGCGAGCCGTGCAGTACGGTGCCCAGGTCGAAGTGGGGCGTGCCATGCCGAGTCAGGATGGTGCGAGGAGTCAGAATGGCTTCCGGGAATCCCGCGTTTTGGGAGGTACCCGTTGAACCGCACAAGCTGGACGCGTTCTCTGCGGGACGCGCTCTCTGGAAACCGGTCCGGCGCACCGCCGACAGCGCCGACCGGCTGAACCAGAAGCGCGAACTGGTCCGCGCCTTGATGCGGTTCATCGAGCAAGAGCTCACGAGCCGGCAGCGTGACTGCGTGCAGCTCTACTTCATGGAAGGCATGTCGCAACAAAAGGTCGCCGACACGCTCGGGATCTCGCGGCGAGTCGTCAGCCAGCACCTGTTCGGCATCCACCGAAACGGGCGGCAGGTCGGCGGCGCGATGAAGCGAATCCGTAAGCTTTGCCAGCGCTACGGCGTCCATATCTGACGGGCGCGGCGAGTCGGAACGCAACCGGCTCGCCGAATCCCCGTCTCGGCTAGGTTGACGCGCTGCACGAGCCGTCCCATCGATGAGCGGGCGCAAGCGCGATGCCCGCCCGTGTCCGTGTCTGTGAACGCGCGATAGGAGCCGCGACGATGCCAGAGCTGGATGCGCTGCCAGCAGCAGGGACCCACGCGTTGACGGCGGCAGGACTGGACCCTGCCTCGGTCGTGTTGAGCGCCAGCACCGACGTCAACGCCGACGGAACCTTCGGAGAAGGGTGGTTCGTCCTGACCGACGGCGATGTGCTCGCCCTGGACGGTCAGGGCGCGGTTCTCCATCGAATCGCCTATGCGGACGTGACAGGAGTGCGCTCCGAGGCGGTCGTCGGCGGAGGGATGCTGACGATCCAGGCGGGCGCCGATGCCGTCGATCTGATCCGCTACTCGAACGCCCTCGCGCCGAAGTTCGGCTACATCGCTCAGTGGCTCTCGGAACGAATCGAGTGGCGAGACGGCAAGAAGGACAACGAGCCGGACTGGAACTACGAGGAAGAGCGGAAGTTCTGCAAGACCTGCCGGCTCCCGCTGCCCGACGAGTTCACGCCCTGCCCGGCGTGCATGAAGAAACACCGGGTCTTCCTGCGGATCCTGTCCTATCTGAAGCCGTACAAAGTCCAGGCGATCGCCGTCGGGCTCTTCATGCTCGCGACGACCGTACTGACGCTGATGCCGACCTACTTCACGCGCATCATGATCGACGATGTGCTGGCGACGCCAGAAGCCCTTGCGGCGAATCCGCCGACGAGCCTCGGCAAAATCTTCCGAAGCATGGGAACCGGCGGACTGGCGCTGCTGGTCGCCGTGCTCTGTCTGGCGGGGTCGCACGCCGTGTCCCAGATTCTAGGCGTGTTCCGAGGCAGGCTGCACGCGTGGCTGGGTCTGCGGCTCTCCGCCGATATCCGCGCTCAGCTCTACGAGCGCCTGCACGGGCTCTCCCTGCGGTTCTTCGACAAGCGGCAGACCGGCACGGTCATGTCGCACATCACCGAGGACAGCGGGAGGCTCCAGGGCTTCCTCGTGGACGGTCTGCAGTTCGTCGTCATGGACGGTCTGATGATCGTCGGCATCGGCGCGATCCTGTTCTGGATGAACTGGAAGCTGGCGCTGTTCATCCTGATCCCCGTGCCGTTGGTCGTCCTGGGCGGCGGCTGGTTCTGGACGAAGGTGCGAAGCCTGTGGCATCGGTCGTGGAGGCGCCGCTCGAAGCTGTTCGACGTCGTCAACGACTCGGTCTCCGGCGTGCGCGTCGTGCGCGCGTTCGCGCAGGAGAACTACGAGATCACGCGGTTCAACGACGCCAACGAGGACGTGCGGTCCTACGAGACCCGCGCGGAGATGCTCTGGGCGACCTACTTCCCGCTGCTGTGGCTCTCCATCGACGTCGGGGCGCTCATCGTTTGGTACGTCGGCGGACGGCAGGTGCTGGGCACCGAGATGAGCCTTGGAACCCTGATGACGTTCAACGGGTTCCTGTGGCGGTTCTACGAGCCGCTGATGCACGCAAGCCCGGTTCTCAACTGGTTCTCGCGGTCGCTGACGGCGGCTGAGCGCATCTTCGAGGTCCTCGACTCAGAGCCGGAGCAGTACGACGACGGCAGCCTGGTCGACCTGCAGGAGATCAAGGGCGAGGTCGAGTTCCGCGATCTGACGTTCGGGTACGAAGCGCACAAACCGGTTCTCAAGGGCATCGATCTGCACGTGAAGCCCGGCGAGATGATCGGTCTGGTGGGTCACTCCGGCGCGGGCAAGTCGACGATGATCAACCTGATCTGCCGGTTCTATGTCGCGAACTCCGGCGGGCTCTTCATCGACGGCGAGGACATCAACCGCATCCGGTTGAGCGACCTGCGGCGGCAGATCGGCGTCGTGCTCCAGGAGCCGTACCTGTTCAATGGGAGCATCGCGGACAACATCGCCTATGCCAAGCCCGGCGCGACCATCGAGGAGGTGATCGAGGCGGCGAAGGCGGCGAACGCCCACGAGTTCATCGCCAAGTTCCCCGACGGATACGACACGCAGGTCGGCGAGCGCGGCGGACGGCTTTCCGGCGGCGAACGCCAGCGCATCTCCATCGCTCGGGCGATCCTGCACAATCCGCGCATCCTGATTCTGGACGAGGCGACTTCGTCGGTGGATGTCCACACGGAGAAGAAGATCCAGGAGGCGATATCGCGGCTCGTGCAGAACCGGACGACCTTCGCCATCGCGCATCGGCTCTCGACGCTGCGGAACGCCAACCGCCTGTTCGTGTTGGAGAAGGGCAAGGGCGTCGAGTGCGGCACGCACGAGGAGCTCATGGAGAAGAAGGGCATCTACTTCAAGCTCGTCGATACGCAGCGTCAGACGTCCGAGATCCGCTCCCAGGCGGAAGCGGTCTCCGGCTGATATCGGCTTGCATGGCGTCCTCCAGGCTGGCAGGGGGACGCCCGAAAGGTCAGGAATGAGCGAAGAAGCCACATCAAAGAGCAAGGACGCGCCGGTCGTCGGGTCGCAGGCAGCGCCGCCGGAGCCGCCCAAAGTAGGGGACGAGGACGATTTCGTCGTCCGCTACCTAGAGCCCGACAAGACGCGGCTGTTCCGGTCGCCGCTGGGATCGCCCCGCCTGGAGATCGTCGGCGAGGTGAGCTACCCGCGCGTCACCGTCCGGCGGCTCCGCCCGTTGAGCGATCCGGAGCACTACGTCTCGGTCTGGATCGGCGACGACCGCGAGATCGGCATCATCCGTGACCCGGCGGAACTCGACACCGATAGCCGCGAGATCATCGCCGAGGAGCTCGGGCTCCGCTACTTCGTGCCGGTCATCCACCGGATCGTCAAGGTCAAGGAGCGCTTCGGCGTCCACGACTGGCAGGCGGAGACCTCGCGCGGAACGCTCACGTTCTCCGTGCGCGGGCTGCACGACAACCTGAAGCAGATTCCGCCGTCGCGGCTGCTGGTCACGGACGTTCGGGGGAACCGTTACGACATCCCCGACGTGAACGCCCTCGACGCGCATTCCTACGTCCAGATTCAGCGGCACCTGTAGACGGGGTAACCTCTTGGCTCGCCGCAGGAAGAAGCGGACGTACGCCCAGGAACGTCTCGACGAAACGCTCGAATCGGGCATCGGACTCGCGGAGCCCGCGTGCCGGTACGCTGGCGAATGCGGCGGGTGCGCGTGGCAAGCCGTCGCGTACGACCGACAGCTCGACTTCAAGCGCGAGTGGGTCGAACGCGCGTTCCGCGAGCAGGGCTTCGACGACCTGAAGGTTCCGACGCCTCTCGGCTCCCCCGACCTCTACCGTTATCGCAACAAGATGGAGTTCTCGTTCTCCGCGCGGCGTTGGCTGACGCGGGCGGAGATCGACTCCGGCGATCCGATTCCGCGCGACTTCGCCCTCGGACTCCATGCCCCCGGCGCGTTCGACCGCGTTCTCGACATCGCGTCCTGCCCCATCCAGTCGGAAGCCGCCGACCGCCTTCTGGAGGCGACGCGCGCGTTTGCGGTTCAGTCCGGCGCGGAACCCTACGACATCCATGCACGGACGGGCTTCCTGCGGTATCTCATCCTGCGCGTCGGCGTCCACACGGGGCAGACGCTGGTCATGCTCGTGACGACGGAGCGGCGCGAGGGGTTCATGCGCGACTACGCGGCGGCGCTGGACTCGGCGGGGCTCCTCCCGACCTGCCTGGCGAACGGCGTCACGGAGCGGCTCGGAGCGACATCCGAGGGGAGCGAGATCACCATCGACGCCGGTTCTCCGAGCATCCAGGAGCGGATCGGCGAGTGGACGTTCGAGCTGGGCCCCGAGACGTTCTTCCAGCCGAACACCCGCTCGGCGGAACGCCTCTGCGAGGTCCTGCGGAGGTTCGCGGGTCTATCGGGCAGGGAGACAGTTCTCGACCTCTACTGCGGCGTCGGAACCTTCGCGCTGTCGCTGTCGCCGGACGCGGGCGAGGTTCTCGGCGTCGAGCGCGTCGAGGCGGCCGTCGATAGCGCCCGCCGGAACGCCTACGCGAACGGTGTGAACAATGCGCGCTTTATCGCCCACGACCTGGACAGCGGTCTGCCGTCGGCGCTCTCCGATCTCCAGCCCGATGTCGTCATCGTGGATCCGCCAAGAGCCGGGCTGCACGCGAACACGGTCCAGACGATCCGGGAGCTCGCGCCGGCGCGGGTCGTCTCGGTGAGCTGCCATCCGGTTCCCCAGGCGGAGAACCTGCTCGCCCTGTGCGCCGACAGTTCCTACTACATCGCCGAGACGCAGCCGGTCGATCTCTTCCCGCACACGCCGCACGTCGAGAACGTCGCGCTGCTGATCCGGTCGCGGGGATAGCGCAGACGCGCT
>VGLH01000173.1 GCA_016866785.1 Candidatus Poribacteria bacterium | reverse complement strand
TGGGTACGCCTTCCGCTGGGCGGTCTACCGGTGGATCGACGGCGCGCCCTACGACGAACGCCTCATCGACGACGAACGCGACGCGGCGAGGACCCTGGCGGAGTTCGTGCGGGAGCTGCGTGCCGTGCCGATGGTGAGGGACGCGCCGCGCGCAGGTCGCCGCCCGCTGCGGGAGCTCGACGCGATGACACGCGATGCCCTCGAATCCGCGCGGGATGTCATCGACTGCGCGGCTGCGTTGGCTGCCTGGGATCGCGCGCTCGAAACCCCGGCGTGGAGCGGCGAACCGGTATGGATCCACGCCGATCTGCTGATGCCGAACCTGCTCGTGAACGCAGATCGGCTCGCTGCCGTCATCGACTTCGGCAGCGCGGGGATCGGCGATCCGGCGCACGATGTCATCCCCGCGTGGAGCGTCTTCGGGAGCGCTGGGCGAGATACGTTCCGGCGGACGCTCGACATAGACGATGGCACGTGGAGCCGGGCGCGCGGGATCGCCCTACACCAAGCGGTGATCGCCATTCCGTACTACGTCGAGACGAACCCCGGCTTCGCGGCGCTGGCGAAGCGCACCGTCGAGCAGGTCGTCTTCGAGATACGGTAGGTGCGACGACGGACCCAGCGCGATCCAGGCTGAGCCGGAGATCATGATCGTGAGTACCGGGGCCGAGACGCTGACCAAGGTTGAGGGTGCTTGCCCTGCCTCTGATCCACGAGCGTCCGAGCTCCCAAACGAGAAGGGCAGATGCAGCAGCCTCACTGGACATCTACCACGAGGATTGTCGGTGATGCGCTCTACTGTACGAACACGGCGTACGGCGGGATGAGCTCAGCATAGTAGCGGGTGTGTCGCGTGGATTCGTTGTTCGGTTCGTTCGTCCGTGGCGATCCGCTCCGCATGAGACATGCTTTGTCGGTACGGCCTTTGACATAGTCCTCGGCGGGGTTGCCACGACTTGGCCCGACGCCAACGTCGTACTCGTTGAGGGGGATGTCCAACTCCCCGGCCTGTATCTCTCCCAAGACTAGTGCGAACTTTGAGCCAGTGACGATTGCGCCTTTGGGCAGATCGTGCCATTCCTGGCCATCGACTGAGTACTGGGTTGCTGGCTCGATGATGGGAGCGGCTCTGGAGTCTATTGGTTCCATGACGAGTAGAATCCTGCCAGAATGCTGCACTGCCTTCTCGGCAAACGGTTGTACATGCTTTGTAGGATGGCACGTGTTCCCACCGTATCCCCAGTAGATCCTGCCATCGCTCTCGAACTCCAGGTGTTTCCGCGACAGGATCGCATCCCATGTTTCATTCGCATGGTTGCCGACCTTCATGAACACGAACGCGTTCGGTAAGGCTGTCACTCTACTGTTCCTCCTTGCCCAAGTGGCACTAGTTCCGGGCAGCGGCCTGGCACATCTTTGACATACTGAGTGTTCAGATCCTTTGCCGTCCCGTAGAAATCCCGGAGAGTGCCCTCGGGTAGAGCAGCACTCTTGTACGACAACACACCTGGATCGTCCGTACGCTCGCAGTGAATCAGACAAGACGTGAGGTCCGGATCATCATCGAGCGCGTACTTGTGGAGCCTCGGGGCCATTGCGGCAATGCGGAAGGATGCCGCAAGCAACTGGCGCTGAACACTAAGCTGTACGGCATATGTCCACTCGTGTTCAGGAGAGTCGCCTATGACAATGCATCCTCTGGCCAATCCGCCCATCGCCTCGATGGCACGCTGGACGAACGCACGAACACTGGCTCCGCCATTGCTCGCACCCCAGGGGGGATTGGTGTAGAAAGCATTAAACATGGACCAATGCTGCTTGGGTAGCGGGTCAACGACATTATAGCGCTCGGCACGGATCGCCTGATTGTAGGAGAGCCTACTGGCGAAGCCGTTGATTGAGTTGACTACTCTCTCATCGAAGTCCAAGACTGTTACATGCTTCGGCCCATTTGCGACTAATCCTCTGCGGCTACAATGAGTGAGTGCCAGTCCAATGCCATCACCATCACCAACAAACAGTACATTTCTGTCCTGTAACCAATGACTAAGTGCACAGACCTGGTACACCATGTCTGGCTCGTTCATGTATATCTGGTCGAACTTTCGCAAGGGCTCTGGGCGATTCCGTACCACTTCCCCTATCGCGGAGAGCCGACGCTCGTATTCAGGATCGTGGCACATCAGTTCCTCGCGATCTCAAAGCATGTATCAGGTTCAACATTTGATCGGTTCGCGGCGGGAAAAGACTGCGGACAACTATCGATGCCATCGCCGCGATCTCAGCGAACACTGCCACAAGGAATGTCCGAGAAGTCCATGCATCGACGGTTAGTAACCCAAATCCCGTCAATGCGTACGCAACATTGATCAGGACCATCTGGCCCGTAATGACAATCATCAGCCACGTTGCATATCGCTTCCTCAGGTCTCTGTCCTGATTCTGTTGCGCACTCCATTCCCGTAGTACTGTGTGTAGCCGGTGACTGGCGTCACGGATGCCCGTCAGTTCGCCATATGACTGGATGTCCTCAGACGTTAGTTTGGGCCCAACCCTCACTCCGCGGCTGCCAAATAGCCGATCAAGTTCCTCCAGTGGATCGTTGTCAGTCGTCATTACTCAAGCCCAAGCTGATTCACCCGGATGCCCATTGCCTCTTCAGACACGTTGAGTGCTTGCGCGAGTTCACGTATTGACCTGACAACTTGCCATCTCTTTCTCACTTCATCCTCGGGCATCAACAATGCAGCAGCAAACATGTTGGCTTGAATCTCACGTCGCCTGGCCACTGCGACCGTGGTCTGGCCTTCCGGTGCCTGACTGAACAGCGTGCGCTCGTAATCGACAAACTCGTCCTCCTCGTCGATGTGGCCAAGGAAGAAGTGCCCAAGCTCGTGGGCGATTGTGAATCGCTTGCGGTATGGTGGATCATTGTCGTTGACTAAAAGCAGACAGACTTGTCCTCGTTTGGCGATCATACCAACTATAGTGGAATCGAGGAACGTGGCCGCGTGTACCTTGATCCCCGCCATGTCCGCCAACACGATCGGATCAACCGGAGCACGGGTGAGCCCGTATTCGCGCCGAAGCGCCTCGGCTTGGGCCTCGATGGTCGCCCGATCCATGTACGGAACATCGCGATCTGCGGCTGTCATCGAACTACTCCGTCGCTCGACACCGTATTCGCTTCCAGTAGAGTAGCACGTGCTGTTAGAGTAGCACGTGCTGTCCAGCAGCGCACGCCAACGGAAGGCGGACACTCGCGCCCTGTTGGCGCAGTCGTCGCCGTGGCACAACGCAGCCTGCTCTGTCGCGCTGGCGAAGCGCACCGTCGAGCAGGTCGTCTCGGACTGACGGATGGGACGTCAGATCGCCCGTCCCGCCGCCTTGAGGATAACGAGCGCATCCGCTGTGACGAAGGGATTGCTCTTGCGGCGGCTCGACCCGCCCCAGTCCACGATGGACACGCCGTTGTCGCGGGGATCGCTGGGTCGGTAGTGCCGCGCCTCCGCCGAGAACCCGCCGTCCGGAAGCCGTTTCGATTCGAGCAGGTCGAGCGCATCGGCGCACCGAGGGTCGCCGATGGACCCGCACTCCGCCATGACCTTCAGACCGCACAGCGCGTCGTAGTGCCCGTAGGCGGGATAGTGGAGCGTGATGAACGCGTCCTTGATCGGTTCTCCCGTGCTCTTCCGCTTGTAGAGGGATCGCGTCAGGAAGAGCTCCGACGCGCGTTCCGCCGCCGCCCGCGACGCCGCAGTGGGTAGACCTCATCGACGGCAGGGATGCTTGGCGGGTTCGGCACTCGCGGTCATTCTTGTCGTTCCGGAGGATGAACGATGAACCGTACCGGACAAAGTCTCCACGGTCTGTTGGCACTGGCGCTGGTTTGTGGATGCGCCGTCCGGGCGAGTATCCGGGCATCCTGCTCCCCAGCACGACGCACACGGTCGTCGAGCGGAACCACTGCGTCGAGGACCCGGCTCAACCGATGCAAAGCTGGGGAACCATCGAGGGCGGCGACTCCAGCGACAACTCGCTGATCGGCAACGTCTGTGAGGCGAACCTGCTCGGCTCGGTCCGCACCACCGGAGAGCGGACGACCCTTCAAGACGCCAGCGACTCGCCGACTTTGACGCGTCCCACGACCACACCTATAATCGCCTCGTTTCGCGGTCCGGAGAGGCGTAGGAACCCAAGGAGCGTCCCACAATGGCTCTCAACGTCGCCATCATCGGGTGCGGCGGCATGGCTGGCGGTCACCTCAACTCCTACATCAAGATCAAGCAGACGGAACCCGACAAGATCGACCTGACCGCCATGTGCGATCCGGTGCGGCAGAACGCCGAGAACTTCGCCGACCGGGTCAAGGAGGCGTTCGGCAAGCGCCCGACGGTCTACACCGACGTCGACGAGATGCTGGCGAAGGAAGACCTCGACGGCGCCGACATCTGCTCCCCCCACTCGCACCACCACATCAACGGCGTCAAGTGCCTCGACAACGGCGTGAACATCATCGTCGAGAAGCCCATCGGCATCACCGTCCGCGCGACCGTCGCCATCATGAACGCGGCTCGCCGCAACGGGAAGATCGCCGCGACCGCCGAGCAGATCCGCCGCATGCCCAGCCGACGCGCGTCCAAGTGGCTCATGGACAAGGGCATGCTGGGCGAGATGCGCATGTTCATGTCCCAACACGCGAGCTGGCGCGATCACAAAGACACCGACCGATGGCACTGGCGGCTCGACCTGAACTACAGCGGCGGCGGCATGGTGATGGACTCCGGCGCGCACTACTGCGACACGATCCGCTATCTGTTCGGCGACCCGGAGAGCATCTACGCCCGCGTCGAGCAGCTCGAAGACCTCAAGGTGACCAAGGGCGACGAGGTCGTCAAGAACCACCACGAGGACACCTGGTTCGCCACGATCAACTTCAAGAGCGGCGTCATCGGGCTCTGGACATGTACCTGGGCGGCTCCCGGGGCGAACCTCAATCGCGTTGTCTACTACGGAACCGAGGGCGCGCTCGTGGACGGCGGCGACATCTTCCACGGGCCCTTCGACAACGCGAAGATCGTCATGAGGGACGGCACCGAGATCCCGATGGAACAGATCAAGAAGGACTACCTCGCCAGCCTCAGCGAGGAGGAGCGGAACCGGCTCTTCCCGCACGGGTTCGAGGACGGCGTCCTGCTAGAGTGCTACGACTTCGTCGACGCAATCCAGCACAACCGCCCCGTCGAGATTCCGGCGGAGATCGGGCTTCGCGCGAAGTCCATCGCCATCGGCATCTACGAGTCGGGAGCGCTTGGGCAGGCGGTGAACTTCGACGACATCGTCGATGGCAAGATCCGCGTCTACCAGAAGCCCATCGACGACCACTGGGGGCTATAGACGCTCATCGACCGGTAGCTGCGCGGAATGGCAGATCCGAGCAGAACGAGATCGGGGCGGATCACTCGCCGCCGAGATGAACCATTCTGCGCGACAGGTTCGCGTCAGTCGGCGTCGCCGCCGCGCGAAGCCCGCAGAAGCGTCTCCTGGACGAGGAGCTCGTGATCGAGCGTGCGGTCGGGCAGTTGCTCGCCTCGGATCGCCGCGACGAACGCGACCACGTCGTCCACGTAGCGCGGCTTGTTCTCGACGGGGACGACCTGCCAGCCCTTCTTCATGCCGTCACGGTCGGCGTCGAGACAGACACGGAGCTGCGCCGGTTCCAGCGGCTCGATGATCGCGCTGCCCCGCGTTCCGCAGACCTCGAACCGACGGCACGCGAAGGGCTCCACCTCCATCGCCGACGATTCGAGCATCGCCATCGCGCGGTCGTATTCGAACACGGCGAGCGTGTTGTCCGCGAAGCCCGGCGTGATGCCCAGGTCGTTGCGCAGGAACGACGTGACGCGCTTCGGCTTGCCGAGCATCGCCACGACGATGTCGAGCAGGTGGCAGAGCAGCTCGAAGAGGATGCCTCCCTCGTGCCGCGCCAACTGCGCCCGCACCTCCGGCGAGCAGTGGGTGGACATTCGCCCGCGCACGGTGAACACGTCGCCGAGCGAGCCCGACGCAGCCAGATCGAGCACCTTCCGGAACGCATCGCTGTAGCGAAACATGTAGCCCAACTGGACCATCAAGCCCCGCTCGCGGGCGTCGTCGATGATCGCGCGGACCGTCGGCAAGTCGTCGCCGGCGGGTTTGTCCAGCCAGACGTGCTTGCCCGCGTCGATCGCATCTCGCGCGAAGGCGAGGCTCTCGTGGACGGCTCCCTCGACGGCGATGGCGGTGATGGAGTCGTCGGAGAGCATCGCGTCGGCAGAGGCGAACCAGCGGACGTCGGTGTAGGGCGGGCGTCCTGAGACGCGCTCGCGGTTGGCGGCGGACGGCTCATAGACGCCGACGAAATCGACGTCGGGGTTCGCCTGAAGGACGGCGGCGTGTCCCGACGCGTGAGCGTGGGAGACGCCGTATTGCGCGATGCGGATGGGTTGGGTCAT
>VGLH01000172.1 GCA_016866785.1 Candidatus Poribacteria bacterium | reverse complement strand
ATGCCTGTGGAGAAGACACCGTCTCGATGACGGGCCCGCAGGTCGGGATCATGACCGACGGAAGCTTCAGCAAGGCGCGGATCCATCGCGTCAATGACGCCCGCATCCGCGAGGAGCTGGGCGCAGGGAGGGTTGTCGTCGTCGCCGGGTTCCAGGGCTCCACGGTGGACGGTCACATCACGACGTTGGGCAGAGGGGGCTCCGACACCACGGCGGTGGCGGTGGCAGCGGCGCTGAAGGCTGACGTGTGCGACATCTTCACGGATGTAGACGGCGTCTACACGGCGGACCCGCGTGTGGTCCCGGAGGCGAAGCGGCTCGACGTCGTCACCTACGAGGAGATGCTCGAGCTCGCCAGCTTGGGAGCCAAGGTGCTCCATTCACGGTCTGTGGAGTTGGCGTGGAAGTTCCGGACACCCTTGCGCGTACGGTCGACGTTCACGGAAGACGAGGGAACACTGGTGGTTGACGAATCGCGTATCGAGGACATGGAGCGGGTTGTCGTCAGTGGAGTCACGGCGGACAAGAACCAGGCGAAAATCACGATGCTCGACGTGCCGGACAAGCCCGGTGTTGCCGCCCAGATCTTCGAATCGCTGGCGGACGCGGGCATCAACGTCGACATGATCGTGCAGAACATCGGCAAGGACGGCAACACGGACCTGTCGTTCACGGTGCCGCGCACCGATATTCGGAAGGCGATCCAGCGCTCCCAGGAAGTCGGCAAGACGGTCGGTGCCGGCGAAGTGACAGCAGACGAGACCATCGCCAAAGTCTCCGCGGTCGGGATCGGCATGAAGAGCCACTCCGGGATCGCGGCTCGGATGTTCTCCGCTTTGGCAGATGAGAAGATCAACATCCACATGATCTCGACGTCCGAGATCAAGATCTCTTGCGTCATCGACGCGAGCTCCGCCGATGAAGCGGTTCGCCTCCTCCACCGTCGGTTCGGGTTGTCCAAGTAGCGAAGTACGTGACTCGGTCTCCAGCCTCCCAGGTCGGGAACCAGCAATGAGCCGCCTCTTGGTGTTTACGGTCGCGTCGTTGCCGGAGGGCGACCTCAGCCCGTTCGAGGTCGTATGCTCGCCGGAAGACGCTGACCTCGGCGCGATCGACGAGGACATCGTCATATCGGGCCCGGTCACCATCTCGGGAACGGCGCAGCGCATGGGGGGCGAGGTTCTCTTCGATCTCCATGCGAGCGCCACTGCCACGCTCCTGTGCCGCCGGTGTCTAGAGCCCGCAGTCGCCGATCTGGATAGCGAGTTCAAGATTCTCTATCGACCTGCGACACAGAGGAGAGACGATGAAGAGGACACTGACGAGATTGGACTTGCGTACTACGATGCGGGTATCATAGACGTTCGCGAGGACGTCCGGCGGTACCTGTTGCTGGAAGTCCCGATCTGGCTCCTGTGCGATGAGGACTGTCGCGGTTTGTGCCACCATTGCGGTGCGAATCTGAATGTGACAACGTGCGAGTGTCAGGCTGAACCGGACTCTGGCGACCGAGAAACGGATCTATCGCGCCAGCTCGCTCGGCTCATGGGCTAGTGCAGGACCTGCTCGCCGACTACCCACGACCAGACTAGGAAGAGAGTGCATGGCGAACCCAAAGCGACGCCATTCCCATACCCGAACGCGACTCCGACGGGCTCACGACGCGATCCGAGGCACGACGCTCATTCTGTGCCGCCAGTGTGGGGAGCGTCACCGGCCCCATCGCGCTTGCCCGGGATGCGGCTACTTCAAGGCGCACAAGTGGCATCGACCCATCGTCTCGGTCGACGTTGAGTAGTCCATGGTCGGAGGCCGCGTAGGATGGCGCCTGGCATGACGCGGACAGCGGTCATCGGCACTGGGTCCGAGCTCCCGACGAAGGTCATCACGAACGCCGATCTCGAGCAGATGGTCGAAACGTCGGACGAGTGGATCCGGAAACGCACCGGGATCGCCGAGCGCCGCATCACTGACGAATCCACCGCTTCCTCCGACATCGGCACTGCGGCTGCCCAACGCGCAATCGACGACGCCGGCATTTCCGCGTCCGAGATCGACTGCATCATCTGCAGCACGGTCTCGCCCGATATGGGCTTCCCGTCGACAGCCTGCTTCATCGCCAACAACCTCCATCTGCGTCATGTTCCCGCCTTCGATCTGGCGGCAGCATGCGCCGGCTATTCGTATGCGATCCATGTCGCAGACGGCCTCATCCGCTCCGGTGTGTACCGAACCGTGCTCGTCGTCGCCGCCGAGACCCTGACGAAGTTCGTCAACTGGTCGGACCGGGCGACGTGCGTGCTCTTCGGGGACGCGTCCGGGGCGGCCGTCCTACGCGGGACCAACGAGGACCGAGGCGTCTTGCACAGTGAGATCGGGGCGGAGACGGAGTACTCAGACCCGGAGCTGCTCGGACTGGTCGGGGGCGGGAGCCGTCTTCCGGCGTCCGAGAGCACGGTGAGGAACCGCGACCACACGATCCGCATGCGCGGTCAAGAGGTCTTCCGTCTCGCCGTGGGCATGATGCCGGATGTCACGCAGCAGGTCCTCGACCGCGCCGGCATCGGCGTAGACGCGATCGACCTGTTCATCCCGCATCAGGCGAATGTGCGGATCATGGAGGCATTCTCGGAGCGTTTGGGCATCCCGATGGAGCGCACATTCATCAATATCGACCGGTACGGGAACACCTCGTCGGCGACGGCAGCAGTTGCCCTCGACGAAGCGCTCCGAACCCGCCGGATCAGCCGTGGTGGTACCGTCCTCATCGTGACGTTCGGCGCCGGGTGGACTTGGGGCGTCAATATCATCCGCGTGTAAGCCCGGGCCTCACTCGATTCAGGATGGCGCATGGACGATGTCGCGTTCTTGTTCCCGGGCCAGGGATCGCAATCCCTTGGGATGGGGAAGTGGCTCGACGGACTGCCCGAAGCCGCCACTGTCTATGATCAGGCGGAATCAGCGGGATTCGATGTCCGGCGGATCGTCTCTGAGGGTCCAGCCGAAGCCCTTGATCAGACTGAGACGACACAGCCAGCCATTCTGACCGTCAGCGTGGCGACCCTCGAAGCCTTCCGCTCAATGGGCGTGGCTCCGTCAGCCGTAGCAGGTCACAGCCTGGGCGAGTACTCCGCACTCGTCGCGGCAGGCGTCCTTTCGTTTGGCGCGGCGCTCGAGCTGGTTCTACGTCGCGGCGAGCTCATGGCGTCCGCTGGCAAGGGGAGAGCCGCTGGCATGCTCGCCATGATCGGCATCGAGACCGATGTCCTGGAGGCGATCTGCGAGGAAGCCAGCCACGAAGATGAGATCGTCACCATCGCCAACTACAACTGCCCTGGTCAAATCGTTATCTCCGGCGATCTCGAGGCGCTCGACCGCGCGAGCGATATGGCGCGGGCTGCCGGCGCCAAGCGAATCATGCCATTGCGCGTCTCCTCGGCGTTCCATTCGCCGCTGATGGAGGACGCCGCCGTGGACATGGCGGAGCTCCTGAGCGCCGCCGATCTCGCTCCGCCATTGCTTCCGATCTACTGTAACGTCTCGGCTCGCGCCGAAACGGATTCGGCGATCATCCGGTCGCTGCTGACCCAGCAGATGACGAGCCCGGTGCGATGGGAGCACACGCTACGACAGATGGCTTCGGACGGCATCCGACGGTTCGTCGAAGTCGGACCCGGAACCGTGCTCGCCGGACTGGCGCGCCGGACCTTGTCGGGAAGCCGGACGCTGACCAGTCAGTCGCGCGAGGAGTTCGAGGAGACAGCTCGTGTTCTCGCTGAAGGGTAAAGCCGCTCTCGTCACGGGAGCGTCTCGGGGAATCGGCAAGGCGATCTCCCTGGCGCTGGCTTCCTGTGGCGCGCAGATCGTTGCCTTCGCCAGAACGGAAGACGCGCTGCAGGCGACCGCCGACGAAATCCGCTCTGCTGGCGGGGAAGCCGCCGTTGTGGTGGGGGACTTGTCCGACCCGGCCGCAGGTGATCGAGCTGTCCAGATGTCCATCGAAGCGTTCGGCAGGCTCGACATCCTCGTCAACAACGCCGGCGTCACGCGCGACGGCCTGCTTATCCGCATGAAGGACGAAGACTGGGACAGCGTCATCGGGACGAATCTCACGGGGGCATTTCGGTTCACGCGAGCCGCCGCCCGCACTATGATGAAGCAGCGCAGCGGGCGCGTGATCCAGATATCCTCGGTCGTGGGCGTGAAGGGGAACGCGGGCCAGGCGAACTACGCGGCGTCCAAGGCGGGGGTCATCGGCATGACGCTGTCTCTGGCGAAGGAGCTAGGTCCGCGAGGCGTCACGGTCAATGCGATTGCGCCGGGCTTCATCACCACCGATATGACCTCAGGACTCTCGGAAGACTACCAGAGCCAACTGCGCAACATGATCCCTCTCGGGGTCTTCGGATCTCCCGAAGACGTCGCGGCGGTCGCTTGCTTTCTTGCCTCCGACGAAGCGCGGTACGTCACGGGGCAAGTGATACAGGTCGATGGGGGCATGAGACTGTAGTCGCCAACGTCGACCACCTCACACACGAGAACCGCGCTGGAGGATTCGCCCATATGGCAGGTACGGCCGGCAAGGGGGACAAGGTCCGCGAGATCATCGCGCGCGAGTTGTCCGTCGATCTCGACCAGGTAACGCCGGATGCGTCATTCATGGACGATCTCGGAGCCGATTCGCTCGACACGGTCGAACTGGTCATGGCGTTCGAGGAGGCGTTCGACATCGAGATCGCCGACGAGGATGCGGAGAAGATACGGACGGTCAAGGACGCCATCAGCTACGTGGAGCGCCACGCGTAGGAACCGATATGGGCGCGTGCGCACGTGTGCAGCCGCCAGACCGGGCTCGGTTCACCCGGGGGTAACCTATGGAACGAGTGGTCATCACAGGCGCCGGAGTCATCAGCCCTCTCGGGTTGACGCTGGACGACTATTGGTCTGGTCTGGAGCGAGGCGAGTCCGGAGTGGGCCCCGTCACGCTCTTCGACACGACGGACTACCGTACCCAGATCGGCGCCGAGGTGAAAGGGTTCGACCCCGACGCGTACCTTGATGCCAAGGATGCCCGGCGGTTGCCGCGATTCATCCAGTTCGGCATCGCCGCCGCCCGGTTGGCTCGAAGCGACGCAGGACTCGATGACGGCGGATACTCGCCCGACCGCGCCGGCGTCATCGTCGGCTCCGGCATCGGGGGCATCGACGTGATCGAGGCGCAGCACGAAGTGCTTCGGACCAAGGGCCCGAGGCGTGTCTCGCCGTTCTTCGTGCCGTTCGAGATCATCAACATGGCGGCTGGCAAGATCTCGATGTACTTCGATCTTCGAGGTCCGAACTCAGCCACCGTTACGGCTTGCGCGTCTGCGAACCATGCCATCGGCGACGCTTACCACGTTGTCCGCCGCGGTGAGGCAGATGTGATGATCTGCGGCGGAACCGAAGCCGCCATCACGCCGATCTCGTTCGCCGGATTCTGTTCGATGAAGGCGATGTCGGAGCGGAACGACGAACCGACGTCGGCGAGCCGCCCGTTCGACGCCACGCGAGACGGCTTTGTGATGGGTGAGGGCTCCGGGATCGTCGTCCTGGAGTCGCTTCGGCACGCGCAAGCTCGTGGCACCCACATCTATGCCGAGGTGCTCGGCTACGGCATGAGCGCCGACGCCTACGATATGGTGAGCCCACCGGACGACGGCGATGGCGCTGCCCGGTCCATGCAGGCTGCCCTGAGGAACGCCCAGATCGAGCCGTCCGATGTCTCCTACGTCAACGCTCACGGAACATCGACGTCGATTGGGGATGTCGCGGAGACACGGGCGATTAAGCGCGTCTTCGGCGATCTAGCACCCAGCCTTCCCGTGAGCTCGACGAAGTCCATGACCGGACACCTGCTGGGCGCTGCCGGAGCCATCGAGCTGATCGCGTGCATCATGGCGATCAAGCACCAGCGCATCCCTCCGACGATCAACTTAGCGTCACCAGACCCGGAGTGCGACCTGGACTACGTGCCCAACGTGGCGCGAGACGCGGCTGTGGACATCGCCATCTCGAATGCCTTCGGGTTCGGTGGTCACAACACGACTCTCGTCGTGCGCCGGTGGCGCGAAGGTTAGATCGCGGGCTCGCCGGAACGCGCCGCCATGTCTCACCCGCTGGAATCGACCCTCGGCTATGTATTCCAGGAACCGAGGTGGCTGTCGGTCGCTCTGACCCATCGCTCTGCGGCGGAGCCGTCAGACGACGGTGATTCGGACTCCCACAACGAACGCCTCGAGTTCCTGGGCGACGCGGTCATCGATCTGGCGATTCGCAGCCGGCTGCTCGCGACCCACACGCGTGCGTCCGAGGGCGACCTCAGCCGGACACGTGCGCGACTCGCAAGCCGGAGACATCTGGCAAGGGTCGCCGAGGCGCTGGGTATCGACCTCCATATCCGAGCGGAGCTGGATATCGGCACGACCCATCCCTCGCGGCGAGAGCGCGTACTTGCGTCTGCATTCGAGGCGATTGTCGGCGCTGCGTATCTGGACGGAGGCTTCGAGTGCGCCTGCAGGAT
>VGLH01000171.1 GCA_016866785.1 Candidatus Poribacteria bacterium | reverse complement strand
GGCAACAAGGCGTTTCGGCATCCATGGCGGCACATACTTCGAATCCGATCCGCTCAGCGAGCGATACAGCAACAGAGCCACCAACACAGAGTCTGGAAAGATCGGTGTTTTCGCCCACTTTCCGGTCGGAGGAGACGCCGAACAGAACAGACCGACATACAAGAAGAGCCGACGCAACCGCGCATCATACGGTAGACTCATCGTCCCACCCATTTCGCGTTGTTGAGGATGAAGTCGTCAATCCCAGTTTCAACAACGCATATCGGATAGGCAACTCTCCCTCAACACCCTATCAGAGGAGCACGCCGATTGAGACAGACTCCTCCTATTCGCTCTATCCGGGAGCACCGACTCAGCCGACCTCCGAAATCGTCCTGTGGAAAGACTGAGAAGCGGTCAGGGGACGTGCGCCGCTCTGTGGTGCGGCATCTCGGCGGCTTTCGTGATATGCTGGGGCGATCCCGGCAGCGCCGGCTCCACTGGCTTGATCAGGAAGCGACCCCATGGCTACCCCACGCTCGTCCGTCGTCGATACGTCGCGCAGCCTCCACGCGCGGCTGCGTCCGGTTCCCATCGGTTCCGTGCATCTGGAAGACGCCTTCTGGGCTCCTCGGCTCCGCCAAATGCGCGAAGTCACCCTCCCGACCCAGCACGAAATCCTCGAAGAAACCGGACGCCTGTTCAACTTCCGCCGTGCAGCGGGCAAGGAGACAGGCGACTTTCGAGGCATTTACTTCAACGACTCCGACGTCTACAAGTGGATCGAGGGCTGCGCCTACGCCCTCGCCGACGAACACGACGGAACCGTGGAACGCCTCGCCGACGACGTCATCGACCAGATCGCGGCTGCCCAGCATCCCGACGGCTACCTGAACACCTACTACATGTTCGACCGGGAGAAGGACCGCTGGTCGAACCTCAAGGACATGCACGAGCTCTACTGCGCGGGGCACCTCTTCCACGGGGCCGTCGCCTACCATCGCGCCACGGGCAAGCGCAAGCTCCTCGATGTCGCCGTCCGGTTCGCCGACCACATCGACGCGACGTTCGGGCCCGGCAAGCGCCCCGGAACGCCGGGACACCCCCAGATCGAGATGGGACTCGTCGAGCTCTACCGCGAGACGGGAGAGCAACGCTACCTGAAGCTCGCGCAGTTCATGCTCGACGAGCGGGGCAAGGGCGTCATCGGCGGCAGCAACTACCACCAAGACCACGCGCCCTTCCGCGACCTGCCCGACGTCACCGGACACGCCGTCCGCGCGATGTACCTCAACTGCGGAGCCGCCGACCTCTACATGGAGTCCGGCGAACGCGCGCTGATGACCGCCCTCGAACGCATGTGGCGGAACATGACCGAACGCCGCATGTACATCACCGGCGGCGTCGGAGCGCGGCACGAGGGGGAAGCCTTCGGCGGCGACTACGAGCTCCCCAACGAACGCGCCTACTCCGAGACTTGCGGAGCCATCGCCAACGCCATCTGGAACTGGCGTATGCTGCTCGCCACGGGCGAAGAGCGCTTCGCCGACGTCTTCGAGCTGGCGACCTACAACGGCTCCCTCGCCGGAATCGCCCTCGACGGTCGCCACTATTTTTACGTGAACCCCCTCGCCAGCCGAGGCGGACACCACCGACAACGATGGTTCGGGTGCGCGTGCTGCCCGACGAACATCATCCGGCTCGTCGGCGAAATCCCCGGTTCCCTCTACACGACCTCCGACGAAGGCATCTGGGCCCACCTCTACGCGCAAAGCACCGCCCGAATCGCCTTCGGCGGACAGACCGTCACGCTCGTCCAGCGAACCGACTACCCGTGGGACGGCGTCGTCCGGTTCGACGTGACGCCCGAATCCCCCGGCGAGTTCTCGATCTTCCTCCGCATCCCCGGATGGAGCGAGGGAGCCCATGTCTCGGTGAACGGGGAACGCGCCGGCGTCCGCGTCTCGCCCGGCGGATACTTCGAGCTTCGACGCCGATGGGAGTCCGGCGACTCGATCAAGCTGGACATCCCGATGCCCGTCCGAGCGTTCGTCTCCCACCCCCGCGTCGAGGCGACGGCGGGACGGTTCGCGATCAAACGCGGTCCCATCGTTTACTGCGTCGAGTCGACCGACAACGCCGATGCGGACGTGTGGGCATCTGCCATGCAGCTCGGTTCACCGGTGCGAACCCAGTGGGAGAGCGACCTTCTCGGCGGCATCGTGACGCTCTCCTGCGAGGGCGTTCTCGACGACGCCCAGGCGTGGGAACGCCGGCTTTTCCTGTCCGTCGAGCAGACCCTGGGCGGAACCAGCCGTACGCTGACCGCGGCTCCGTACTACGCCTGGGATAACCGTCAGGCGGGCCCCATGACCGTTTGGGTACGCGGACGCGGCGTGTAGAGTCGTGTGAAGGGCGTGGGAGCCAAGCCTAGAAGCCTGGCAGGGAATGGTCCGGGCTCAACCGGAGTACGTGCGAGACGACTCCAGGATGAGTAGCTGTTCCGCGAGCTCCCCGCTGGAGTCCTCAGGTTCACGGTAATCAAGCGATGCGCCGTCCATGCCGACGTACAGACCGGCAAGCTGAGGAACCGATTTCCGCGCGAGCTCATAGAACGCCGGGTCGATCTCGATGCCTACTGCTTCGTAGCCGATGGCAGCGGCGGCGGCGAGTGTCGAGCCGCTTCCCATGAACGGGTCGAGTATGGTCCCCTGTCCGAGCGGCAGGAGACTGCGTACCACGATTCGGAGGAAGTGCTGGGGCTTCAGCGATGGGTGGTTCGCTAGCTGCCTCTCCCTGGCTGGAGTCTTGAAGCTCGGTATCACGTCGGGCAATGGCTTGCCGCCATCGAGCATACGCAACCCGCCTGTCGCCCACTTGCGCAGATTCTGTGCGACTGTACGTT
The DNA here is from genome assembly GCA_016866785.1 of Candidatus Poribacteria bacterium. NCBI lineage: Bacteria > Candidatus Poribacteria > Candidatus Poribacteria bacterium. The sequence continues at coordinate 3,711 of VGLH01000171.1, read as the reverse complement.
CGGCGATGGGCTTGCGGAAGAGCATCCAGGGTTCGAAGTTGCCGCGGGGCGTAACGCAGACGCCTGGGAACTCCGTTTCGGCGTTCTTTGGGCGATCTCCGCCTCGGAACCCATGGTAGATGCGCAGAAGCGTCCCTCGGTTCTCAAATCCCTCAGCAACCATGGCATTCTGGACGTACATCTGAAGGGCTGGGTTGCCGGCGATGAGCACATGCGCCCCAGGTCGCAGTTTGGGATAGAGAACCGTCGCCCACTGCCGGAAGAAGCTCTCGATCTCCTCCTTCTGCTCCTGTGATAGGACTGTGAAGCGCGGCAGGGGCCGCCGCTTATGTCCATCCCAAGAGGGTGGGATCCGCCAGACTCCGCCTTTTCCTGCTCGAAGCTTCTCCACCTGACCCGAGGAGAACTCGACCAGACCGTAGGGTGGGTCGGTGCACACGGCGTGGACGGAGTTGTCCTCCAGGCGAGGCAGCTCGTCCATACAGTCGCCGAGTATCAACACGGGATCGCACATAGGTTCAACTATAGTCGAAAGACTGGTGTTGTGTCAACAGCTATACTCGCGCCAATGAGAAGCACTGCTAGTGCCTTGCTCGGTCGCGCGATTCGGCTGTTCCGAGAGTCCTCTGGACTGTCACAGGAGAGACTTGCCGACCTGGCTGGCATCACCTACCAGTACCTCTCGGCTGTCGAGAACGGCAAAGAGAATTTCACAGTCGGAGTACTAGAGTCCATCGCGCGTGCGCTGGGTATCACGCTGGACCTGTTGGTCGAACAAGCGTACACTTCGTCGAGTCCTGTGCCAGTCGTCGACAAACGCAACTTCGTGCACGGTGCGGCCCTTCCCCCGGAACTGCGAGTGGAGCACATCGAGGCTGCGCTGAACGAGACTCAGAGGGTGATTCGCCTGATCAACGCGTCGTTAGTCAGGGATTCGGGCAGGCCGCTTCCCGCATACATCCAGCGGAACAGCTTCAGCGGCATCGTCTCGAACGTCCTCACCGACGCATTCTCCCGCCTGAGTCCCTACAAGCATAACCACGACCAGAAGTTCCCGGATCTCGTGTGCAAGAACGCACAGGGGGTCACCGTCGCCGGACTCGAAGTCAAGTGTACCATACAGACGGGCAAGGGCGGTGAGAGCCATAATGGACATAGCGGGTGGCATGTGGTTGCCTGCTTCTCCGTTGACGACCAATTCGGCGACGTTCGCTTCATCCATGTCATGCTCGCCGAGCTTGTCGGTCACGGCCAACCTGACCCTGACTGGAAATACGTCCGCAGCACGGTCAATCCCGATACCGGCAGCCAACGCACTGAGACATACAGCACCACGCCCTCTGGCATCGCGAAGCTGAGGCACGGGACGGTGTATCTGGACCCTGCGCTCGAAATACGCCGGTGGCGCACTCCTGCATGCGTCCCAGCGCCGCCGCATTCGCCGTTTCAGCCACGGCGGACGCACCGCTAGAACGCTGACGGCGATCCCCTACTACGCCTGGGACAACCGCCAGGCGGGCCCCATGACCGTTTGGGTACGCGGACGCGGCGTGTGACACCGGTGAGGATGCGATGAATCCAGAACGCACGGACGGCGAGCACTCCTGATGGCGAAGCCCCCGCGCGCCGTCGCGCTCGTAGGGGCGGCAACCGCCTTCTCGCTGCTGGGCGACCAGACGCTCTACTCCGTCCTGCCCACCGACTACGAGCGGATCGGTCTGCTCCCGTTCCAGGTGGGTCTGCTCCTCTCCGTCAACCGCTGGATCCGCCTGCTCACGAACCATCTCGCGGAACGGCTCATCCGCTGCTACGGCATCACGCGGCTGCTGACAGCTTCTCTTCTCGTCGGAGCGGTGCTAACGGCGGTCTACGGAACGGTCACGTCGTTCACGATCCTGCTCGCCGCGCGCATGACCTGGGGTTTGTGCTGGTCGTTCATCCGGCAGAGCGGCATGCTGACCGCGTCCGAGAGCGCCTCCTCGTCGAACGCCGGCGAGGTGATGGGCTACTACAACGGCATCTCGCGGATCGGCTCCGTCGCCGGGAACCTGCTGGGAGCCATCGGCAGCGACATCGTGGGGCTGGCGCGGACGCTGTTCGTGTTCGCGGGAGTGTCGTTGCTGGGCACGCCGCTGGGAGCCCTGTCGCAGACGAAGCGCGGAACCGTCCCGCCGGTTCCGTCGAGACACACGCCGCTGGGTCACAACGTCGGCATCTGGTCGTGCGGCTTCATCGAAGGCTGCGTCGGCGCGGGACTCATCATGTCGACGCTGGGACTCGCGCTTAAAGATCGCGTCGGCAACTCGGTGCTGCTGCTGGGGATCGCCGTCGGCGTCGCCACGGTGAACGGTCTCCTGCTCTCGACGCGATGGGTGTTGGACGGCCTCGGCGCGCCGCTCTTGGGAGCCGTGAGCGACCGGCTGGGTAGGCGCCGGAGCGCGTTCCTCTTCTTCGGCACGGGGAGCGTTGCGCTGCTGTCCGCGTCGGCGGTTCCGCATGCGGCCGTGCTGATGCTCGCCGTGCTGGTGTTCTTCGTGTGCGGCACGTCGGTGAGCGTCCTCGTCGCGGCGGAGGCGGGTCGGCGGGGCTCGCGCGACATCGCGGCGTACGTCACGGCGGGCGACCTGGGCTCGGCTTCGGGCCCGCTCATCGGATGGACGATCCGTCAGATGGGATTACCCGTCGGGATGATCTTCCTCGTCGGCGGAGCCCTCTACGGAGCCGCATTGCTGGCGGCGCGGTTCGCGTTCGCGCGGACTCTCGGAGGGCAGTCGGAGCCTTGACGAGTTCCATCCAGCGGCGCATGGAGTCGGGACGCATCCGTCGGAGGGAACGTATGGAACTGAGCATACGGGAAGCGCGCCGAGTTCTGATCCGAGCGCAGGGGCTCGACGGTTCCTGGGAACCGATGGCTGGAAAGGATGGAGCCGCGCGCACGGTCGAGCGACTCGGCTACGTGCAGATCGACACGATCTCCGTCGTCGAGCGGGCGCACCACCACGTCTTCTGGAGCCGTCAGGCGGACTACACGCCCGACATGCTCGACGTCCTACTGTCCGAGGATCGGCGGGTCTTCGAGTACTGGGGCAGAGCCGCGTGCTACTTCCCGATGACCGATTACCGGTTCTACCGCCATCGGATGCGTTCCGCCGCCGAGTCGCAGCGGGCGCGCGGATGGATCGAGACGAACGCGGAGGTCGTCGCCCACGTCCTCGACCGCCTGCGAGCCGAGGGACCCCTGCGCTCCGCCGACTTCGAGGCTCCGGACGGGCGGAAGTCGGGCCCCTGGTGGGACTGGAAGCCCGCCAAACGGGCGCTCGAGCTGCTCCTCGACACCGGCGAAGTGATGGTGACGGCGCGGCGGTCGTTCCAGCGGGTTTACGATCTCGCGGAGCGCGTGCTGCTGCCTGGCGTCGCCACCGACGAGGCGGACGAAGCGGAACGCGCGCGCTTCTCCGTGCGCCGGTCGCTCAACGCGCTCGGGCTCATCACGGCGGACGATCCCCACTCGTGGCGGCTGGCTCCCAGGGACGCTCTTCGCACTGCCCTCGACGACATGGTGGCTGAGGGTGAGGTCATCCCCGTGGCGGTCGAAGGGATCGAGACGCCCCGGTACGCGCGTCCCGGTCTGGAGCTGCCCCCGCCCTCTGATGCCGTCGCCATCCTGTCGCCGTTCGACAATCTGGCGATCGACCGGTGGCGGATGCGCGA
>VGLH01000170.1 GCA_016866785.1 Candidatus Poribacteria bacterium | reverse complement strand
GAGCTCCGCCGCTTCCGTCCAACCGAGGTGCTCGAACATCATCACTCCGGAGAGAATGACGCTGCACGGGTTCACGCGGTCTTGATTCGCGTATTTGGGTGCGGTTCCGTGCGTGGCTTCGAAAATGGCGTGACCCGTGACGTAGTTGATGTTCCCGCCCGGCGCAATCCCGATGCCGCCGACCTGTGCGGCGAGCGCGTCGGACAGGTAGTCGCCGTTCAGGTTCAGCGTCGCGATAACGTCGAACTCATCGGGACGAGTCAGCACCTGCTGGAGGGCGATGTCCGCGATGGCGTCTTTGATCAGCAGCTTGCCCGCCTTGAGAGCAGCCGTCTGTTCTGCGTTCGCGGCGTCTTCGCCCTTCGCTTCGATGGTGCGGTTCCACTGAGCCCAGGTGTACGTCTGGTCGCCGAACTCGCGCTCGGCGAGCTCGTAGCCCCAGTCGCGGAACGCGCCCTCGGTGAACTTCATGATGTTGCCCTTGTGCACGAGCGTCACGCTCTGACGCCTGTGCCGCAGGGCGTACTCGATGGCAGACCGTACCAGCCGTTCCGTTCCTGGCTGGCTGACAGGCTTGAGCCCGATGCCGACCGATCCGAAGGCATCGCCGCCGAACCGGACCTTGGAGAAGTCCTTGGGGAACTCCTGACGGAGGAAGTCGAGAACCTTCGCCGCCTCCGGCGTTCCGGCGCGGTACTCGATGCCGGCGTAGATGTCTTCGGTGTTCTCGCGGAAGATGACCATGTCCACCTTGTCGGGCCGCTTCACCGGCGAAGGAACGCCGGAGAACCATCGCACCGGGCGAAGGCAGACGTAGAGGTCGAGCATCTGGCGTAACGCGACATTCAGCGACCGGATGCCGCCGCCGACGGGCGTCGTCAGGGGTCCCTTGATTCCGACGAGGAACTCGCGGTACGCCTCCACAGTGTCGTCAGGCAGCCACGTCCCGAACTTCTGGAAGGACGTCTCTCCGGCGAAGACCTCCATCCAGGCGATGCGGCGGGCGCCGCCGTACGCCTTCTCCACGGAGGCGTTGAACACGCGCTCCGATGCCCGCCAGATGTCGGGCCCTGTGCCGTCGCCGCGTATGAACGGGATGATCGGGTTATCGGGGACGCTCAATCCAGATTCGACCAACGTGATCGGGTTGCCGTCATCGGGAGGGCTAGTCGTGGAGTATTGGCTCACCGAACACTCCTCGTCGTGCTCAAGGCGTTCTCCGGTGTCTTCACGGGATGCATCGGAATCCGATTCGATCCCGTGCCAATACTAGCACGCGCCCTTCAGAGCGCACAAGCATCTGGCGACGATCCGGCTGCGCGAACGACCTCGCAACGAACGCTGAAGCCGTGTAGGATCGAGGCTTCGTAGACCGCCGCACAGAGCCGATGGAGACCGCGCGATGGATCGGAACACACTCGAGCACGTCCTGAACTGCCTTCCAAAGCTCCAAATCGCCGTCGTCGGGGACTTCTTCCTGGACAAGTACCTGATTATCGACCCGGAGCTCGGAGAACCATCGGTCGAAACGGGGCTCGAGGCGCACCAGGTCGTCGCGAAGCGGCTGTACCCCGGCGCGGCAGGGACGGTGACGTCGAACCTGAGCGCGCTCGGCGTCGGCACGATCCACGCGGTTGGGATCATCGGTCGAGACGGAGAGGGATACGAGCTGAAAAAGGGGCTGGCGGATCGACGCGTACGGATCGACGCGCTGATCGAGACCGAAATGCGCGTCACGCCGACGTACACGAAGCCGATGCGCCGCCTGCCGGACGGTTCCGAAGAGGAGTTGAACCGACAAGACATCAAGAACCGCTCGACGACGCCCGGCGACCTGGAAGACGCCGTGATCGATGCGATGCGGGGAATGGCTTCACAGGTCGATGCCGTGATCGTCCTCGACCAGGTGTCGGAACGGAACTATGGCGTCGTGACGGACCGCGTGAGGGACGAGATCGCGCGAACCGCGTCGGCGTTCCCGGACGTCGTCTTCTTCGGCGACTCGCGCGCGCACATCGCCGAGTTCCGCAATATCGTCATCAAGCCCAACCAAAGGGAAGTCGTCGAAGCCGTGCGACCGGGCACGCCTGCGGATGCCTCACAGGAACGGGTGAGGGACTGCGCGGCAACGCTCGCGGCGCGCACCGGCAAGCCGATGTTCGTCACCCTCGGCGAAGCCGGGCTCCTCGTCTACGCCGATGGTTCCAGCACTCACGTGCCGACCATCAGCGCGGAGGGCCCCATCGACATCGTCGGGGCGGGCGACTCAACGACGGCGGGCATCGTCGTCGCCTTGTGCGCCGGGGCGTCGCATGTCGATGCGGCGGCGATGGGCAACATGGTCGCGTCCATCACGATTCAGCAGATCGGCGTCACCGGCACGGCATCGCCGGAGCAGGTCCGAGAGCGCTTCGAAATCTTCGCCGCCCGGGGGTTGGCGAGCTAGCCGTACCACAAGTACGTCGGCACGCGGAGCAGCGTGCCAGCGATCCCGAACCCGGCGTCGGCGAGGAACTCCCCTAGTATGGCTCCCAGGAACAAGGGTACGACTCTCCGATAGAGACCGATGCCGCCGGTTCGCAGCAACATCGACTTGATCGCCCAACTGATGAAGATGGAGAACCAGAAGGGGTTCATGCCCCAACTGCTGGATACGACGAACCCAACCGGGTGGAATGGGAACGACAGGAACCGCGTGCGCGCCACGCTCAGCAAGATCACCACGAGCGCCCCGACGCCGTACGCTCCCGCCATGGACGGATCGAACCCCGTCGGCGTGTCCAGCCAACGGGCGAGCCTGCCATACGCCTCGTTTGCGGGCCAGAAGCGGGTGGAGGTTCCGAACCGGTACGCCGAGTGGAGGTGTCCCCAGAACCCCGCCAGTGTGCCGAGCACAATCGCCACGACGATGGCGGTCGTGTGCCGCCGACTGTCGCTGTCCACTCGATCCGCGAGCTTGTAGCCTTCGAGGATCGTCGGCATCGGGTGGCTCCGATACGCCCGATTGAAGAACCAGAACATCGAGAGCACGGTCATCTCGCGCGGATTCGCAAACCGCGATCCGAGCACGGAGACCATCATCCGTTCGGGCCCGGCGAAGTGGAGGTCGTGCACCGGGGCTCCCAACTCGGCGCGGAGCCTGCCGATGGCTACTGACAGAAGCGCATAGAAACCGAAGAAGAGCAGGAACGCCACCGGCAGCAGACCTGCCCTCGCCGAGAAGATGCCGACGCCCACGGTTCCCAGTACGAGCGCAACCGCGCCCATGCGGGCGGAGCCGTCCCCGTCCCGATCCGAGCTGCGGAATCTCAGAGCGCGCTTCACTTCGTGACGTGCCGACCACAGGCTGACCGCCCCGAACGCGATGTATGCGCCGGTCGTCTGCTCGTCGATGAACGGGAATCCGGTGGCGCGGATCCCGCTGGCGGCAGCGGCGACGCGTTCCAGCTTCCAGAAGAAGTAGAAGAACCAGCACGAGAACGAAAGCTCCAAGGGAATCAGGAAGCCGAGCCCGACCGCGAACGGATGCGCCGCGACCGGAAGCCAGTCGATGGCGTTGAGTGGCTTCTCCGTGAACAACCGTGACAGGTCGATCGGTCTCCCGACCGTCGGGATCATCGGATAGAAGAAATGGAGCCCGTTCATCGTCGCCATGATCGCGCCGACCGCGAAGCCGACCCACATGACGGGAGCCCGAAACAGGCTCCCTTCCACCATCGCGAGAGGCAGTTGAATGACGGGGAAGCTCAGCCGCTCGTGCGCGACCCAGCGCGCGTTCAGAAGGAGAGTCATGCCCAGCATCATCAGGCACAGGCAGATCGTGAAGGCGCTCCACGCCAGCACTGGCGAGAGCCATGCGCGGATGTGCGCCATCATGTAGAACGTCGACTCTCCCGCAACGTAATGGGTGAGTGCCCCGCGATCAGCGACAATGCCCCACGCCGGCAGGTATTTCCCGAAGAGCCCCAGCCAGTCGTTCTCAGGCGTTGCGAGCGCATGGGGACCCGCGACCAGCGATCCGATCAACTGGAGCATGTCCAGTCCGTTGATCGCCGACGCGACGGCGATGCCGGCATAGATGGTCGTGATATCGCGAGGAGACAGGGCCCGGCGGGGCGAAAGCCGCGATGCCAGTCCGTTCGCGACGACCAGCACGAACAGATACAGAATGCAGTTGTAGTAGAGCGAGACCGTCGTCGGGTAGCCAGCGTTCCACAACGAGGCGCGCATCATCCAGACGGAGTTGATCGGGATGAGCAGCACGAGAGGGATGAGGACGCGCAGACGCATGGGGTCGCACGGGCTCGCCGCCCGCTCCTCGACATGTGACGCAGGTCGGACGCGCTACGCCCGCGCTTCCTCAGGCCTCACGCGACGTTGTCCGCTTCGCCGCACCGGGGCTGGAGTGATCTCAGGAGCCGCTTCGCCTACCTCCGCCATCCGTCGGAGCAGCCGCGCCCGCATCACCTCGGCGACGTCCTGATGCGACTCGAGACCGATCAGGTTTGCGAGCTCGTACGGGTCATGCTGTATGTCGTAGAGGAACTCCTCCGTGTACGTGTCGGAACCGGCGTGCTGCCAGCCCTGCCTGTCCGGGGCGCTGACGGAGTACTTCCAGCGCTTCGTGCGGATCGCTCTGCCGACTTGCGACTCGCTGATCTGGATGAACACGTCGTCCGACCAACCTTCGGTGTCGCCCTTGGTCAGCGGAAGGATGGAGCGCCCCTGCATCGCCTCGGGCACGGGCATTCCGGAGGCGTCCAGCAGCGTGGGCGGCAGGTCTACCAAGCTGACGAGCTGGTGAATGGTTCCGCCTCCGTCGAACCCCGGTCCTTGGAGCGCCGTAGGAACGCGGATCGAGCTGTCGTGGCACGACCGCTTGTACTCGCCGTTGCGGGTCTTGAAGTGGTTCGCGTGGTCGGACGTGAACAGTACGATCGTGTCATCGAGCAGGCGAAGGCTCCGTAGTGCGTCCAGCAACCGACCGAGAGCCTCGTCGAGCCGCTTGACCATGCCGTAGTAGCCAGCGATGTGTTGGTGTGTCGAGCCACCCAGCGCCGCGAGGTCCGCCGGTATCCACCCGCCCGTGTACCGTTCGCGGTAGCCGTCTGGCGGCGGATAGTCGTCCAGGTGGTTCTGGTGATGAGGCTCCAGGTAGGAGACGAAGAGAAAGAACGGGTCGGATCGGTGGGCGTCAACGTACCGAATGGCGGCGTCTGTCAAGGCATCGACTCGGTACCCTGGCAGTCGGGCCTCGCGGCAGTCGCCGTCGTACATCACGGTATCGTACGCGTCGGACGTGAACTCGAGAACGTTGGACGCGAGCCAGTAGTCGTATCCTCCTCGCCCTTCGGGTGGAACCGGGTCGCGGTCCGCCAAATGCCACTTGCCGATGTATCCCGTGGCGTACCCGGCGTCGCCGAAGTAGTGAGCCAGCGTCCTACTCTCTCCCGACAGAGGGATGCCGTTTCGGAAACACCCGGTGGACGTCGCGTACAGACCCGTCTGCAGCGAGGACCTAGCGGGACCGCAGACCGGCTGACAGGTGAACGAGTTGGCGACGTGCGTGCCGCGAATCGCCATACGATCGAGATTCGGGGTCAGCCCCATCGGATTGCCGTGCAATCCCGTCGTGTCCCAGCGCTGCTGATCCGTGAAGAACACGATGACGTTGGGTCGGCGTGCGCGCTGATGCGGCATGGGTTCCTCCAGATATCCGCAGATCCGACTGTGTCGGAGAGCCTATCAGACAGCGGGGAAGTCGTCACGTGTCTTGCCGCCTGCCCGCACTGTCGATGCTCGCTTGGCATCGTTGCCCGGAGGCCCCGGCTGTGGAATCATCGCGTCGTGCCCGGCTCACCGAACCTGCATTTCGAGATGGAGCCCATGCGACGCAAGACGATCATCATTGGGCTGGACGGCGTGCGACCCGACGCCCTCGCGGCGGCATCGACTCCCCACATCGACGCGCTGATCGCAGGCGGAGCCTACACGCCCACGGCTCAGACCTGCGCCATCACGGTCAGCGGGCCCGCCTGGACGAGCCTCTTGACCGGTGTGGAACCCGAGAAGCACGGCGTGGTGGACAACTCATTCGACGGCGCTCGGTACGACCGGTACCCGACGGTGTTCGACCGAGTGCGTGCCCATATTCCGCATGCGCGGACGGCGTCTGTCGTGAACTGGGGCCCGATCAACGACAGCATCATCCGCGAGGCGGACACGCTGATCTCCGTCAAGCCGGACGAGCTCGTCGCGGATGCAGTCGTGGAGCTCCTGCACGACGACGACCCCGATCTCGTGTTCGTGCAACTGGATCAACCAGACGCCGCCGGGCATTCGCACACGTACAGCCCGGAGTCGCCCGGCTACCTCCGCCAACTGTCTGAGACCGATGGTCATGTTGGGCGGATCGTCGGCGCAGTGCGAAACCGTCCGACCTACGCCGACGAAGATTGGCTGGTCATCGTGACGACGGACCACGGCGGGTCCGAGCGCGGGCATGGGAAGGACATCCCCGAACACCGGACCGTCTTCGTCCTGCTCGAAGGTCCCTCGGTTCAGGCGGGATCGCTCGACGGTGGGGTCAACATCGCGGACGTAGGCGTGACGGCGCTCGT
>VGLH01000169.1 GCA_016866785.1 Candidatus Poribacteria bacterium | reverse complement strand
GCGTCAAGACCACTGCCGCGATCCCGTGGAGGATGAGGGATACGGTGAATGCGAAGCTGGTTCTGCCCTGTCCCGCCATGAGCGTGCCTCCTAACACGTCGTCAGGTACCGCCGCGAACCGGACGGCCTCTTCTCACTCTACACGGCTCAACTCGCCGCGTCAAGAGCGTGACGACCGCTGCCGGTCGCGCGTTGCGTCAGACCACAAGCAGCAATCGTGCCCGTTCGGGTTGATCCGACGAGCACGCGGGCTGATCGCGCTGTACCAGCCACCACAGCGACTCTCGGCGAGAGAGCGCCGGGTCCAAGCCGCTGCTTCTTGCCCCATATCGTGCATGGATGCGTTGAGGCTGCACGATGTGCCATTCACGGTATGGCGCGTCGGATGCCACGTCCGTCGCCGCAAGGGCATGCGAATGCTATAATGGAATCACGTTCGGAGCCGTAGGGGACCACCATGAGAATCGCAATCGTCGGCGCTTCGGGCTACACGAGCAGCGAGTTGATCCGCCTCCTCGTGAGTCATCCGGGCGGCATCGACCTCGTGGCAGTCACGTCAGAGACGTATCCCGGCGTGCAGGTCACGCGTGCCATGCCCAACCTGCGCGGTTACTGCGATCTGTCGTTCGAGTCGTTCGACCTCGATGCCCTTCGGGATCGCATCGACGTCGCCGTGCTCGCGGTTCCGCACAAGGTCGCTCAGGACTTCGCGCCTGTGCTGTTGGGCGCAGGGCTGCGCGTCATCGACTTCAGTGCCGACTACCGCCTGCATAGCGCAGACGACTACGAGTCTTGGTACAAGTCCCAGCACACGACACCAGACCTCTTGTCCCAAGCTGTCTACGGGCTGCCGGAGCGATACCGGGACGCGATCCGCTCAGCCGATCTGGTCGCCAACCCCGGATGCTATCCGACCAGCGCCATTCTGGGGGCGATGCCCTTGGTCGAGAACGGATTCGTCGAGCCGGATTCCATCATCATCGACTCGAAGTCCGGCATCTCCGGCGCCGGCAAGAAGGCGGACGAGAAGACCCACTTTGCGAACCGGGAGTCCAACCTGACCGCGTACAACATCGGCGTGCACCGCCACACGCCCGAGATCGAGCAGGAGCTGACGGCAGCAGCCGGCGAGACGGTTCGCGTGAGCTTCACGCCGCATCTGATGCCCATGACGCGCGGCATCCTCTCCACGATCTACGCGACGTTGCGCCGACCGATGTCCACGGGCGAGCTGCTCGACGCGTACTTCACTCGGTTCAAGGCGGAGCCGTTCGTGCAGGTGCTGGATGCCGGCGAGTACGCCCAGACGAAAGCCGTTCTTGGCAGCAACAACGTCCACATCAGCTTGGAGGTCGATCCGCGCGTCGGTCGTGTTGTCGTCACGAGTGTTCTCGACAACCTCGTGAAGGGCGCATCGGGCGCGGTCGTCCAGAACCTGAATCTGATGGCGGGACTCGACGAGACCGCGGGCATCCGATTCCCCGGGCTCATGCCCTAGACGGTTCTGCCGGCGATCTGACGAGAAGAGGTGACACATGCGGAGCCCCAAGGACCGCGACGCCGACCGGTTCACGCCGGACGACGAACGGCGCGGAAGGCCTCTAGGTGAGGACTCGGATCGAACCCGGCGAGGCCGCCCGTTCGGGGATCGCGCGTTCGCCCTTGTGAACGAGTTGCTGGCAGCGACCGACGAGCGCGACGCCCGAAGGTCCATTCTGTACCAGTTGCGCCGGCAGATCATCGAGGACGAACAGGCGTTCGAGGACGTCCAACAAGCCATCGCCGAGCTGGAAGAGGCGGTGACGAAGCTGACGTCGCCGGCGAACCGTATTGGCGTCTACCTGGGACAGCCGCGCGAGGGCATCGCCCACGTCGCGCTCGGGGGTTCCGACTACTTCTCGAACATCGATCCGCAGCTCGACGTGTCCACGTTCCGCGTCGGGACGCGCGTGCTGCTCAACGAAGCCTACGTCGTCGTCGGCGACTTGGGCTATGCCCCGACGGGCGCGATCACACGCGTCGCCAACGCGCTGGAAGACGGGCGCATCCGCATCGGGCAGGAACCGAGCGGCGCGTCCGCCGTGCTGGAGCGTTCCGACGCGATCCGCGACAGCCGGATCAAGACGGGGGACGAGGTCCGCGTGGACGCCTCCTCGCGGGTTGCGCTGGAAGTGTTCCCAGCCCAGGAGACCAAGGACTACTACCTCGACGAGGTTCCCGAGCTCCCGTGGGAGAAGGTCGGTGGGCAGGACGAGGCGATCCGCGCCATCAAGGACGCGATCGAGATGCCGGTTCTGCACCCCGATCTCTTCGAGCGGTTCCAGTTCAAGACGCCGAAAGGGTTCCTGCTCTACGGGCCGCCCGGCTGCGGCAAGACGCTCATCGGCAAGGCGACCGCCCACAACCTGGTCGAGCAGCTCAAGAAGGAAGCCGGCAAGCAGATCGAGGGCCAGTTTCTGCACATCAAGGGGCCCGAAATCCTGAACATGTGGCTGGGCGAGTCGGAGCGGAAGGTGCGCGAGATATTCGCCCTCGCGAGGGAGAAGCGGAAGCAGGGCATCCTGCCGTTCGTTTTCATCGATGAAGCCGAGGCGGTGCTGGGAACCCGGCGCGCGCTCCGATCCCACAATATCTCGAACACCGTCGTTCCGATGTTCTGCGCGGAGATGGACGGCATCGAGTCCCTGCGCGACATCGTCATCATCCTGGCGACAAATCGCCCCGACCTGATCGACCCGGCGATCCTCCGTCCGGGTCGCATCGACCGGAAGATCAAGGTCACGCGACCCGATCGTGACGGTACTCGCGAAATCTTCCGCATCTACCTGAACGAGTCGTTGCCGATCAGCGCAGACCTGGTCGTGGAACACGACGGTTCCGCCTCGGCAGCGGTCGATACGCTGATCGAGGCGGCGATGGAGGACTTGTTTGCGCGACGCGACGACACGCGGTTCCTCGAAGTGACCCTCAACAGCGGAACCGTGGAAGTGCTCCACCGCGGCGACTTGGTGAGCGGGGCGATTGTGGCGTCTATCGTGGAACGGGCGAAGGAGCTCGCGATCAAGCGCTCCGTCGCGCAGGGGGAGGAGTCCGGCATCACCCGTGACGACGTGGTGGATTCCATCGCCCAGGAGTACCGCGAGAACGACATCTTCCCGCCGTCGGACAACGCCGACGACTGGCTCAAGCTCATCGACTACGACCCGGAAAACGTCGCGCGCGTTTCGCCGATCCGTCCCAAGAAGGGCGGAGCGCGGCGTCGCGACGGCATTCTATGACGGCGGTGGGGATATGAACCGCCTGTTCGGCATCGAGACCGAGTATGGCATCATCCTGGAGGGCGAGGCAGAGACTGACCCACTGATCGAGTCCATCGCCGTCGTGCGATCCTATCGACCCGAGGACCCGACCCCGCGATGGGACTATGCCCTCGAAGACCCTTTCCGCGATGCGCGCGGGTTCCGAGCGACGGAGCTCCTGGAACACCCGGACGAGCGCGAAGAACACCAGCGCGACCGCAAGCACGAGCTTACGTACGAACAGGTCAAGAGCGACCGAATCCTTCACAACGGCGCAAGGCTCTACAACGATCACGCGCACCCCGAATACTCGACGCCGGAGTGCCTCAGCCTGTTCGACCTCGTCGCGCACGACAAGGCGGGCGAGCGGATTCTCCTCCAGGCGGCGCAGCGCATGTCGGCGGAGCGCGGCTCCCGCGTCATCCTCTACAAGAACAATACCGACTTCCAGGGACATTCCTACGGCTGCCACGACAACTACATCATGTCCCGCGACACGCCCTTCGACCGGATCAAGGCGAACCTGACGGCGTTCAACGTGACGCGTCAGGTGTTCGCCGGCGCTGGCAAGATCGGCATCGAGAGCGAATCGGGCATGCAGTCGCCCGGCACGTTCCAGTTGTCGCAGCGGTCGGACTTCTTCGAGGTCGAGGCGAGCGTCGATACGATGCATCGCCGCCCGTTGGTGAACACGCGCGACGAGCCGCACGCCGACCGCGCGAAGTACCGTCGTCTGCACGGGATCGTCGGCGACGCCAACATGTGCGAATACGCGACCGCCCTCAAGATCGGCACGACGGCGCTCGTGCTCGACTGCATCGAGCAGGACGTGGTTCCCGAATCGCTCGCCCTGGCGCGTCCTCTCGACGCCATCAAGGCGATCTCCCACGACCCGACGATGCAGTGGCGCGTCACGCTCGCCGACGGCACGGTTTCGACGGCGATCGCCGTGCAGCGAGAGTACCTCCGACTGTGCCAGGACCACGCCCTCTCGCACGATGGCGAGACGGAATGGGTGCTGCGCGAGTGGGAGTCGATGCTGGACGCGCTCGAGCGCGACCCGATGTCGCTGGTCGGTCAGTTGGACTGGGTCACGAAGAAGTGGCTGCTGACGACGTTCGTCGAGGAAGAGGGCATCGAGTGGTCCGATCCGTGGCTCCGTGGGATCGACCTGGAGTACCACAGCATCGACGTCGAGACCGGGCTCTACTATGAGCTGCAGAAGGACGACGGCATCCGACGTCTCGTTTCCGAAGAACGCATCCTCGACGCCGTGACGACCCCGCCGTCCGACACGCGCGCCTACGTCCGAGGACAGTCTCTGGCGCGGTTCGGCTCTCAAGCGGAATCGGCGCAGTGGGACTCGCTCAAGTTCCGAGTCGGCGGACGAACGCGCGAGCTCAGCCTGAACGCCCTTGTCGAGCCGGACGCCCTTGCCCGCTGCCGCGAAGCCCTTGATGGCTCCGAGCAGATCGAGGACTTCCTCCGAGCCGCCGGAATCCGCTAGAACACTACGGACGCCACGGCTCCCATCCCTGTCGGCGCATTGAGGGCGCGTAGACCGGGTGCTATACTCGGTCGAGACAGCGACGCCCGAGCACCCCGACGGTGAAGAAGACGCAGATGAACGACCGACCCGGTTCCTACGACATTGGTCTGATCGGCCTCGCCGTGATGGGCGCCAACCTGGCGCGCAACATCGAGCGCAACGGGTTTTCCGTCGCCGTGTTCAACCGCACGACCGCGCGAACCGAGGAGTTCATCGCCAACTTCGGCGCCGGACGCCGCTTCCTGGGAACCAAGGGCCTCCAGGAGTTCGTATCGGCGTTGTCTCGCCCGCGCCGGGTCATCCTCATGGTTCAGGCGGGAGCTCCTGTCGATGCGTTCATGGAGCAGTTGGTTCCATTGCTCGATCCGGGGGACATCCTCGTGGACGCCGGCAACTCGCTGTTCCACGACACGGTGCGACGACAGGCTGCGATGCGGGACACGGGTATCCGATACGTGGGTATGGGCGTCAGCGGCGGCGAAGAGGGCGCTCTGAACGGTCCCAGCATCATGCCCGGCGGCGAACGCGGAGCGTACGAGAGCCTTGAGCCGATCCTGAAGCGCATCGCGGCGCAGACGGAGGACGGGCCCTGCGTCTCCTACATCGGCGAGGGAGGCGCGGGTCACTTCGTCAAGATGGTGCACAACGGGATCGAGTACGGCGACATGCAGCTCATCACAGAAGCCTACGACCTGCTCCGCAACGGCTTCGGGATTCCGGCGGAACGCCTCGCCGAGGTCTTTGACGAGTGGAATCGGGGCGAGCTGAAGTCCTATCTCATCGAGATCACGGCGGACATCCTGAACCATCGGGACCCGGACGGCGGAACGCTCACACTGGACACGATCCTCGACTCGGCGGGTCAGAAAGGGACCGGACGCTGGACGGTGATGACCGCGCTCGACCTGAGCGTGCCGATTCCGACGATCACGGCGGCGGTGGACGCACGCTTCGTCTCGGCGCTCAAACAGGAGCGCGTGCGAGCCGCAAGCCTCTTGGGGTCGCATACCTCGGAGAAGCCGACGGACTCGGGGTCGGTCATCGCGGACGTGCGCGCGGCGCTCTATGCCTCGAAGGTGTGTTCGTACGCGCAGGGGATGGCGCTCCTGCGCGCTGCCGACGCGTCGTATGGCTTCGGGCTCCAGTTCGAGGAGATCGCCCGCATTTGGAAGGGCGGATGCATCATCCGCGCGGTCTTCTTGGACGAGATCAAAGCCGCGTACCAGCGCGACGGCTCGCTGCCGAATCTGTTGCTGGACCCGCACTTCCGCGCGGGAGTCGAGGCTCGACTGGACGCCTGGCGGCGGGTTGTGGCGAGCGCCGTCCGGCTCGGAATCGCCGCGCCGGCGATGGCCGCGTCTCTCGCCTACTTCGACGCCTACCGCCGCGCCGATAGCGCAGCATCGCTCATTCAGGCGCAACGCGACTACTTCGGGGCGCACACGTACCAGCGAACCGACCGCGAGGGCACGTTCCACACACAGTGGTCGAGCGGCTAGAGGCTCGTACGTCGGCGTCGCTTCCCAGATGCCGACAGGAAGGCTACTCTTTAGCTCGGGCGCGTCCCAATCCCGCCAGCGGAACCCGACGATCACTGGATGGGAGCCAGACGCCATGTTATCGCGACCGATTCGTTTCGCGCTTCGAGTGCTCCTCTGCGTTCTCGCCATTGCCGCTCAGGCGGCATCCGACCAGCCGGATCCCAAGACCATTCTCGATGCCGTCGACAAGCTCTACCGGAGCGATTCGAGCTACTCCGACGTCGAGATGACCGTCACGACGCCCAACTGGACGCGC
>VGLH01000168.1 GCA_016866785.1 Candidatus Poribacteria bacterium | reverse complement strand
CTCCTCGTCGCTTTCGTCGCGGCGTACCTGCGAGAGTCCGTGGACACCATACTGACCAACGACGCGGGTCTGCTGACAATCCAGACGAACGACTCGCCGCACACGCGAGAGCTCCGCGATCTGCGTCCGCAGCTCGTTGAGGCGGTGGGCGCGGGGTTCGACCATCGTTAGCGCGCGTTGGGCGTTTTTGAATCCGCGAGGTCACCGCGCCGACCTTCACGTTCAATACGCGACTGATCGCCTAGATCGAGTTGCCTTCGCAATACCGGGCGGCAGCCTGTTGGCGCACCGATTCCAGACAAACATGCCGCGTCGCTTCGGGTGTGTGCCGGTGATAGCATTCACGGCAAAGAGAGGTCTGCTTGCCGTTGGCTCTGCCGTTCTCAACCATCCAATTGGAACCGCAGTGTGGACACCGAACGTCGTGACGATACGAACGAGGACGCGCCATGAGCGATGCCACCGTAGTGATCCACCGGAGGCATCACAGCAATCTCATCACGGAGCAGGAACACCCGCCGCCACATCAATTTGCCGAACCCGCATGCGCCATGCTAGCGTTAGACACTAACAGTTCCGCCGGGGCTGGCAGTGCCTCTGATTCGCCGCCAGTAAGGGGGTCCTGACCATGAACGCCGACCGCTTCTCGCGTCTGGCACTCACCTTCGACGACGTCCTCTTGGTTCCCCAACGCTCCCACGTCCTCCCAGCGACCGTCGACACGAGAACTCGGCTCACCCCCCAAATCGCCCTGAACATCCCGATCATCAGCGCCGCGATGGACACCGTCACCGACGCCAACCTGGCAATCGCCATCGCCCGCGAAGGCGGTATCGGCATCATCCATCGGAACTGCTCCATCGAGGAGCAAGTGACGATGGTGGACAAGGTGAAACGGTCCGAGAGCGGGATGATCGTCGATCCGATCACGCTGCGACCGACCCAGAGCATCCGCGAGGCGCTCAGCCTCATGGAACGATACCGCATCGGCGGGTTCCCGATCACCAGAGAGGACGGCACGCTCATCGGGATCGTTACCAACCGCGATCTGAAATACGTGCCCGACGTGGATCGTCCGGTGACCGACGTGATGACGTCCGAGAGGCTCATCACGGCGCGCGAGTCCGTCACGATGGACGAGGCGAAGAGCCTTCTGCAGCAGCACCGGATCGAGAAACTGCCCATCATCGACGATCAGCGCATCCTCAAGGGCCTCATCACGATCAAGGACATCGACAAGGTCATCGAGTACCCGAACGCCTGCAAGGATTCGCAGGGACGGCTGCGCGTCGGAGCCGCCGTCTCCGCGCCCGCACCGACCGACGAGGTCGATGCCTTGGTGAACGCCAAGGTGGACGTCATCGCCGTCGATACGGCGCACGGACACTCGCTGAACGTCGTCGAAACCGTCGGGAAGATCCGCGCGCGCTACCCGGACCTGCCGATCATCGCCGGCAACGTCGCAACCGCCGAAGCCGTCCGCGATCTCGTCGCTGCGGGCGCGTCGGCGGTGAAGGTGGGCATCGGTCCCGGCTCCATCTGCACGACCCGAGTGGTCGCGGGTGTCGGCGTGCCGCAGGTGTCTGCGATCAGCGAATGCGCTGAGGAAGCGGATCGTCAAGGGGTTCCCATCATCGCCGACGGAGGCATCCGCTACTCCGGCGACATCGCCAAAGCCATCGGCGCGGGGGCTCACTGCGTCATGATCGGTTCCCTCTTCGCAGGGGCGGAGGAGAGCCCCGGCGAGACCGTCATCTATCAAGGACGCAGCTTCAAGGTCTACCGCGGGATGGGCTCGCTGAGCGCGATGCGGTCACGGGGGGGCAGAGAACGGTACTTCCAGGGCGACGTCGAGCTGCGGAAGCTCGTGCCGGAGGGTATCGACGGACGCGTTCCCTACAAGGGGCGGCTGAGCGACCTGACCTATCAGCTCGTCGGTGGGCTTCGCTCTGCGATGGGCTACTGCGGCAGCCCGGACATCGAGCACTTCCGCAAGCACGCGAAGTTCGTCCGACAGACCGTCGCCGGCGTGCGCGAGAGCCATCCGCACGACGTCATCATCACCGAGGAAGCCCCGAACTACTCGATCACGACCAACTAGCGGCGAGGGAGCGACGTGCGACGCGATGAGAGACTCCATCCGCTGTCGTGGGGCCACCACCACGGTTTCGTCTTCGCCAGGCGATTGTCGCGCGCCGCTGACGCGCCCATCGACGCGCACCTGCAAGCCCTAGTCACCGAGTTCTGGCGCGACGACCTCAATCCCCACTTTACCGCAGAAGAGCGCTGGCTCGTTCCCGCCCTCGAAGCCCACGGCGAACTGCCGCTTCGTGCCCGTCTGCTCGAAGAGCACGCCGCGCTGCGATCCGCCTATGGTCGCATCGTGCAAGCCTCTGACGCCGGCATTGGTACGCGCGAGCTCGCCGGCTTCGCCGAAGCGCTGACGCGGCACATCCGGTTCGAGGAACGCGAGCTATTCCCAGCTATCGAAGCCCTTCTCGACGGCGCCGAGCTCGACCGCATCGGAACGGCTCTCGCCCAAGCTCTGCCCAAGCGCGATGCGCCGATACCCAGTCTCCAAGCGCTGTTCTCCCAATAGACATAGGGGAACCCCATGATCCGCGTCGGCTGCATGTCTCTCTCCTACCGCGACATCTGGCAACCGGGCGGCACGAACCTCTGGCGCTTCCTCGAACTCGCCACCGAGATGCGACTCGACGGCGTCGAGCTCCACTCGAGCGCCCTGCCGGACACGGAACCGGCGACGCTCCGACGCGTCCGGCAGGAAGCCATCGCGCGCGGGCTGACCATCACTTACCTGGGCATCAGCAACAACTTCGGGAAGTCGGGCGACGCGCTCAAGGCAGATGTCACCGCGACGAAGCGCTGGATCGACGTCGCCGCCGAGCTCCGTCTGCCCATGGTGCGCGTCTTTGCGGCTTGGATTCCCGACGGCGAGGACGAGGAGGCAGTCTGGAGCCGCCTGCTCGACTCGATGGGCGAGGTCGCCCGACACGGCGAGGAGCGCGGTGTCGTCGTCGCGGTTCAGAACCACAACCACGGCTGCCTGACGCGCACCGGCTCCGACGTGCTCCGCATCCTCGACACGGTCAACAACCCCTACCTCAGCCACATCCTCGACACGGGGCAGTACGTCGGCTCCCCCGGCGCATCGGGAGCCGACAAGGGTCGTCCCGCCGAGGAGATCATGTACGCCAGCATCGCGCAGACTGCCCCACGAGCCGTTCACGTCCGGTCGAAGTTCTACCGTGTCTCGACTGGAGAGGAACGCTGGCTCGACTACCCGCGCATCCTCGGGATTCTGCGGGATGTCGGCTACAACGGCTTCATGTCGGTCGTCTACGAGGGATGGGACGCGGAACCGTCCACGACCGCCGTGCCGAAGGCGGTCGCCTACCTGCGCCGCGTCGTCGCCGAGAGCGGCATGTAGCCCCAGCGGATTCGTTGACGGCTGACGCCGACTCTCCTATACTGCCCTCCGCTTCGCCGACGCTTCCTGCGTGAGGGCATCCGTGGCATCCGTTTCCGTCCGCGAGGTCTCCAAGCGGTTCGCGCACGTCGACGCGCTGAAGGGCGTCTCCATCGACGTGGACGACGGCGAGTTCTTCTGCCTGTTGGGTCCCTCCGGCGCGGGCAAGACGACGCTGATGCGCTGCATCGCCGGACTCGAAACACTCGACGCGGGCGATGTCCTCATCGACGGACGACCCGTGGTCGATGTGCCGCCATCCCAGCGGAACGTCGCCATGGTGTTCGAGAGCTACGCCCTCTACCCCCACATGACCGTCATCGAGAACCTCATGTACCCGCTGCGCGAGCGGCGCGTGCCAACCGACGAAGCACGCAGGCGCGCGGAGCGCGTCGCGGCGACGCTGGGCATCGAGCACGTGCTGGGCAGGCTGCCGTCCACCTGCAGCGGCGGAGAGATGCAGCGCGTCGCCATCGGTCGAGCCATCGTGCGACCCGCCGACGTGTACCTGTTCGACGAGCCGCTGTCGAACCTCGACGCGCAGCTCCGGGACGCCATGCGCGCCGAGCTCAAGCGGCTCCATCAGGAGATGGGGAGCACGCTCATCTACGCGACGCCGGACCAGCTCGAAGCCCTCACGATGGCGGATCGGATCGCCGTCCTGAAGGAGGGGTCCGTCGTCGAGATCGAGACGCCGGAGCGCATCTACTTCGATCCCAAGCGGTTGTTCACCGCGAGCTACGTCGGCGATCCGCCCATGAACCTGCTGCCGATCACAGTCCGAGGCGATGGAACCGTGACAGCGGACTGGCTCGCCGGAGCGAGGCTGAACCGAAGCCTGCCGGCAGGAGGCTGCCAGATCGGGTTCCGACCGGAAGACGTGCGCTTCGGAGAGGCTTACAGTGCGAACAGCGCGGACGGCATCGAGTTCCGCGCGTCGATCTATGCCGTCGAGCCCTGCGGCGACTACGAAGTCGTCACGCTCGCCGCAGGAACTCACCACGTCAAAGCGATCGCTCCCGCCGGTTCGTCCCACCGGGCGGGCGGGGGTTCCGTGCACGCGTGGGCGAGCGACGACCGTATCTACGCGGTCGATCCCGCCTCAGAACAGATGATCCCTCGGTCACTCCGAGACTCCTCGGATCGTGAGGGACGAGAAAGGACCTAGGATGCGGAATCTGCGAATGCGTCGAGCCCTCTGGGTCGGCAGCCTACTCGCTGTTGTTGCCCTCGCGCTGTCGCCCGTGGGCTGCAAGCGCGACAAGGCGAAGGCTCCCCAAGCTCCGGTCGTGCTGAAGATGACGGGCCCAGATTGGGGTCCGACCAAACTGATGGCGGACATCTCGAAGGACTTCACCGCCTACGCGACGGAGACCCTCGGACATCCCGTCCAGATCGACTTCGAGGGAATCCCGTGGAGCAGCTACTACGAGCGCCTCGCAGCCGCCCTCGCCGCTGGCGACCCGGCGTATGACCTGTTCGTCTCGGACAGCCAGTGGATCGGGGCGTTCGCGGCGAGCGGCTACATCGTCGAGTTGAACCCGTACATGGACCAGGACCCGGCGCTCAAGGCGATCCTCGACGGGATGGACCCAGCCCTCCGGGCCGCCTACTGCGCGTATCCCGAAGGTTCCCAGACCTACTACGGGTTCCCTCAGGAAGCCGACGTGAAGGGCTTCATGATCCGCAAGGACCTCTTCTCGCATGAGGGCGAACGCCAGGCGTTCCGCAAGAAGTACGGATACGACCTGCCCCAGACCTACGAGGAGTTCGACGACGCCGATTGGGTCCAGGTGCGCGACTTCGCCGAGTTCTTCACGCGCAAGGCGGGGCAGACGCTCGCCGGAGAGAAGCTCGCCAACGACTTCTTTGGGATCGCGCTTCCCTACAGCAAGTCCTACGACTTCCTCAGCATGGGGTGGTACCTGACGCTCTACAACTGGGGCGGGGACATCTGGGACTGGGATACCCACAAGGTGAGCGGCGTGCTCAACTCGCCGGCAGCCGTCGAATCGCTCACGTTCTACCGCGATCTCCTCAAGTTCCAGCCACCGGGCGCGACGAACTACGACTTCGACGGAATCAACAACGCCGTCGCCCAGGGCGTTGTCGCCATGGCGATCAACTGGATCGCCGTCTGTCCGCCGCTGTTCGACGCAACGACATCGAAGGTCGCCGACAAGCTGATGGTCGCGGTTCCTCCGGGTCACAAGGGCAAGGATGGCGTTGCCCGTCGCGCGTTCAACCTGGGTGGACAGCCGTTCGTCGTCGGCTCCAAGACGCAGCACATGGACGATGTGCTCGCTTACATCAAGTGGTGGTTCCAGGAAGAACAACAGCGCCGGTTCGCGCAGGGCGGCGGACTTCCGTCGGTGACGGCGATCGTCTCCAGCGAGGAGTTCCGCTCGCAGTCACCGTGGACGCGCGCCTTCTCCGACTCAATCCCGTACCAGCGAGACGTGTGGAAGAACCCGTCGTTCTTCGAGATGCTCACGGTCCAGCAGGAGGAGCTCCACGCCGTCATCTCCGGCGACAAGGACCCCAAGACGGCGCTCGACACGGTCGCTCAGAAGCAGGATGAGATCCTACAGCGTGCCAGTGGAGCCCACTGAGCGGGATCGGGGAAACTCTGCGTGAGCCGAGCCCACAACCCGGCGAAAAGTGACGACCGCGCGGCCGTTCGCCGGGGCTCCAGCCGCGACGCCCGTCTTGCCGTCTGGCTGCTCGCGCCGACGGGCGCGCTGCTGATCGGGATGTTCGTCTTTCCGCTCCTCTGGTCGCTGGGGCTCAGCTTCTACGATTACTCCGCCCTGAAGCCGCAAGCGCCCGTCTTCACCGGCGTGGCGAACTACGCGGCGCTGCTCTCCAACGCCTACTTCTGGCGGCGGTTCGTGACGACGGGCGTCTTCGTGCTCGGTACGGTGACGCTCCAGTTTGCCATCGGGTCGGGACTGGCGTTCCTGCTGCGCGACGACTTCCCAGGCCGCAAGCTGGTCGTCTCGCTCCTCCTCGCGCCGATGATGATGGCTCCCGTCGCCGTCGGCGTCTTCTTCGGGTTCATCTACGAACCGACGTTCGGCATTCTCAACTTCGCCACGCGGACGCTCTTCGGCTGGCAGGTGCAGTGGTTCGACCGCCCCGTGCCCGCAATGATCGCCGTCATCCTTGCGGACACGTGGATGTGGTCGCC
>VGLH01000167.1 GCA_016866785.1 Candidatus Poribacteria bacterium | reverse complement strand
TGGGTCGTCGCGCCGGTTCCTGCGCAGAGCCCCGGAGGCAGAGGGCTCTCGGCGGACGAACACGTCCGGGCGGAGCTCCAACTCGCGGACGCGGCGTCCGGGCTGACGCCCTGTCCCGGCGAGATCACCTTCACCCATCCCGACTTCGCCCTGATGTGCGCCCGCAACGGGCTTTCGGATGGAGCCGTCTCGTTCTTCTACCTGTCCGATGACCGCTGCCAGCTCTGGCACGGTCCCTACGCCCTCCCGAGCTTCGGACTGCGCGGCATCGCGGCGAGGACCGACTACCTCGTGTCGGGGCCCAAGACCTGCACGCTCCTCCTCACGTCGGCGAAGTCGGACGGGGACGAGGGCAGAACCTTCTGCGCCCGCACGACGGACGGCGGCGCGACTTTCGAGCATCTCGGATGGATCGGCGACGAACCGGCCGGCTTCTCGATCATGCCTGCCAGCGTGCGCTTGCCTGACGGCGCTCTCCTCGCAGCCGTCCGATGCCGTGGCGCGGGCGAGACCTTCGATCGGGCGCACAACTGGATCGACCTCTACCGATCCGATGACGACGGGCGATCGTGGAGGAGCATCGGTCGTCCCGTGGCGAACACGGGACGGGGCGGGAACCCGCCGACGATGCTTCGGCTCCGCGACGGCAGGCTTTGCATGACCTATGGCGTGCGGGAAGCGCCCTATCGCATGTGCGCCAAGCTGAGCTCCGATGGCGGAGCGTCGTGGACGGATGAGATCGCCCTGCGCGACGACGGAGGCGGACACGATATCGGCTATCCGCGCACCGTTCAGCGCGCGGATGGATCGGTCGTCACGATCTACTACTGGCACAGCACGCCCGAAGGTGAGCGCCACATCGCCGCGACCGTCTGGGAGCCGTGATCGTCCCCGGTTCGTGCCATTCCCCTTACCCCGGCCCTCTCCCGCGTTGGGAGAGGGAGCATTCAGTTCCTTCTCCCCTTGTGGGAGAAGGCTAGGATGAGGGGTCGCACGGGCGTTCACGCTGACGAGCCCCAGGCTCTGAATGGCCGCCGCCTGGTCCCGCCGCCGCGGGAATGACGAGCCATGCTGGCGCTGCCCGGTGAGACCCGCCCGCGGGGCTGCCGTCAAGGAGTCGGAAGACCCGATGCACTCGCCAACGCCTGTCACCGATGACCTAGACGCCCTCCGCGAGCGGCTTTGGACGACCGCGCGGACGTTCGCCGCAACGCTGGAGAACCGGCCGAACGTCGTGGGACTTATCCTGTACGGCTCGCTGGCGCACGGGGGACTGACGCCCTTCTCGGACGTGGACATCGCCGCCGTCATGGACGGGGCTCTGCCGGAGCACTTCGCGGAGCACCGGGTTGTCGGCGGCATCAAGGCGGACCTCATTTTCGTGGAGCGGGAAAGCCTTCTCGACCTGCTCGTGCACGTGCCCAAGCACTTCTACGAACCGGAACGGACGTGGACGTTCGAGTACGTGCTCGACAGCCTGGTGCGAGCGGGCCCCGAGGTCGCCCTCTACGACCCGACAGGGCTCATCGAGCGCGTCCAGACGGAGCTTCAGCGTCTGACGAGCTTCCGCCGACTCGTGCTCCCGTCTGCCCAGTGGTGGTTCCGCCAAGCCGAGACGAACCCCCTGACTGAGGCGAAAGCCCATCTGCAGGCCGGCGAGGCTGGCGTGGCACGGGGCAAGGCGTGCCACGCCGCTGGCGACTTCTGCCGCGCGTTTGCCTGGGTGAACGGTGAGAAGGAGTTCCGTGTCGCGGCGGAGCGGCTGGGGCTCTCGGAAGCCATCGACCTCTGGGTCGAGATCGAGCGGCTGCGTCCGTTCGACCGCGACGCCGCTGGCGAGCTCTGGGCAGCGACTGGGGCCCTGTGGCGCTTCACGCTGGAGCGCGCCTACAACTCCGTCCTCGACGCTCTGCGACAGGTGGGCGTCCAAGATCCCGAGGCGCAGGAGCTGACCGGCAGCGATGCGCTGTTCTGGCCCGGGAACCGCATCCACGAGCTCGGGCGTGTCGCCGCCGAGATGAAGACCTCGCTCGACTGGTGTCGCTACGACATCGACCACGGCGAAACGCGCGACGGCATCGAGCGGCTCTGGGCTTGTGAGACCGCCGCATCCATCCGCGAGCGCTGGGAGGGGATTCGCGACACGCTGGGAAACCTGGACCACGACGTGTCGGGGATCGTGGACCCGATGCTGGCGGACGCGGAGTTCGCTCGCCTGTCCGAGCGCATGGACCGGGCGAGAGACGCCATCCGGCCGCCTTTCGCGACGCCGTCAGACGCCGCGCGCACTGTGGGACTGGCAACGCGGCTCAGCGAGCTCCTACGCTCCGTCATCTTCGCCGACGAGTGAGACGCCCAGCCAGCAGCGCGTCGTCGTGAGGGCGAACGCGTTGCCGTCTGCCCTTCGGCGCGGAACAATAGCCCTGAGCCAGTCACACGGCACGTCCGCCCGAAGGAGCCGCGAACTGCCTACCACCGAGAACGAGAGCCCCGACAGCAAGCTGTTGATCCGCATCGTGAGCGTCATCGGCGCGATCTTCGCCGTGATCGTGGTCGTGATGTTCGTGCAGTCCGCGCCGGAGCGCTCGGCTCAAGCCTGCGTCGTCGGCGGGCAGGAACCGAGCCCGAGTCAGTGCCTCGGCTGCCATGCGAGCCCGCACGTCAACGGTACGGGCTACTCGATCCGGCGCGTCGATACCAGCGGCAACATCACCACGACGAGCGCCGACTCCCCAATGCGCGATCCCAAGGGCATCGCCACCGCGTCAGACGGAACCCGATATGGTGTCAGTCCGCTGGAGCACGTCGTCTGGAAGCAGCCTGAAGGAGACGAGGAACCCACTATCGTTGCCGGAGTGATTCGTAATGGACGGGCGATGCCCGGCTACAGCGGTGACGGCGGACCCGCCTCAGAGGCTCGGTTGAACCGTCCGTCCGCCGTCGCCGTCGATGCCGAAGGGCGTGTCTACGTCGCCGACACCATGAGCAACCGCGTGCGCCGCGTAAACGCCGACGGAACCATCGAGACGGTCGCAGGCAACGGCAAGGACGGGTTCAAAGGCGATGGCGGGCCCGCGACAAGCGCCGAGATCGTCAAGCCGACCTCGCTCGCGTTCGACGGTAGCGGCGACCTGTTGATCGCCCACAGCGATGGTCGAGAAGGACGGATCCGGCGCGTCCGGCGATCCGATGGGATCATCGAGACGCTCATCGGCGATGGGTCGATGCCGCTGG
The DNA here is from genome assembly GCA_016866785.1 of Candidatus Poribacteria bacterium. Lineage (NCBI taxonomy): Bacteria > Candidatus Poribacteria > Candidatus Poribacteria bacterium. The sequence goes on along the minus strand of VGLH01000167.1, from coordinate 3,615 downwards.
GGGGTCGGGAAGCCGTCTCAGTCAGGGAAGCGAAGCTCAAGCGTCCCGTCGAAGTGACGGTCGATACGGAGACCGGCGGGCTCTACATCGCGGAGAGCCGCCCTGTTCTGCGCCACTGGAACATCGGCAACTGTGGCGCCTGCCACCGACTCCCGTGAGTAAGGGCGACTCGACGAACACAGGCATCAGTTTGCGCGAAGTCTTGGTGAACGACGCATTACCCGGAGGCGGAGCACTCGACAGAAGCGTTGCCGCGTCGTCATTCCGCTTCTCGGACACGCCGCATCCCCAACCCCCACCCTAACCCGCCCCCATACGAAGGGGCGGGGACACGAGGACGCGACGCGCGAGGGATGTCCCCTCCCCCCGCGAGAGCGTGGGAGGGCTAGGGCGGGGGCGGGTGATTCGTCAAGCGTTGAGTTGTCACCCATACTTGCCGAGTCGTCCGTACGGACCTAGCGGCGCACCAATGGTCAGTCGATCTCGTAGACGACATCGACCGTGACGGTCAGCTCGAGCTCTCCGGGCTGAACCGGCACGACCACCTCGCCGCCCGCCTTGGAGTCCGCGCTCGTCCGGTAGATCGGCGGGCCGCCGTAGGACGTCTCCACGATGGACGTCGGCTTGCCGAGATCGACGCCCGCTTCTTTCGCCATCGTCTCGGCGCGGTCGTGGGCGTCTTGGATCGCCTTCGTCCGGGCGTCGCGCTTCGCGGCGGTCGGGTCATCGACAGTGAACGCGACGCTGTTGATGTTGTTCGCGCCCGCGTCGATGGAAGCCTGAAGCGCCTTTCCGACGAGCGTGAGATCGCGGATCGTGACGGTCAGCGTGTTGTTGACCTGGAAGCCGACGACGACGGCTTCCGGCTTCGACCAGTCACGGACCGGGACGATGCTGAACGCTGACGTCTTCAGGTCTTTCTCGTCGATGCCCAATGCCTTGAGCGCGCCGATCACCGCGTCGCTGCGGCTGTTGTTGTCGGCGGTCGCGACCTGAGCGTCGGCGTTGAACGTCTGGACGCCGATGGAGGCGTAGACGATGTCGGGCTTTACCGTGACCGTTCCGACGCCGCTGACGCGGATCCCTTCCGCCAATCCGTCCACGGGAACGTTGACTTCCGTGCAGCCGACCAGCAGCGCGGTCGCCGCTACAAACGGCAAGAGCCGAATCGCCCAGGTTCCGAGTCGACGGAGACCGGGCGACGCGCCTCTCGCCGTCGTGTTTCTGCCCATTACGGGCTCCTTACGTGTGATGGCGGATCACTCGACCACGAACCAGGTGATTCCCTTCTCCGGGACTTTCACCGGTACTGTAACGCGGTACTGGCGGTCGAGGGAGTACTCGACGGATTCACCTTCCCGTTCGCGGATGCGGGCAGTCTCGGATAGCCCAGCGTAGTAGAGCGAGAACTCCAACGACGTCGCGATCTCGGTGTCCGTCGGGTTGTAGACCATCGCGAGGGCTCGCTCCGGCAGCGACGGGTTCACGTGCATCATGCAGTCGATGTCCGCGCCGTCAGCGCGTCGGACGTGGATGATGTCCGAGTCGAGAATGGCGCGGTAGCGTTTGTAGAAGTCTACCCACTTGCCGACGACCGCCTTCGTCGCGTCTGTGTCGAACAGGCGTGGTCCCCGATAGCACGCCTGAACGCCGCTGCCGAAGTTCTGCGCGAGATGCCACTCGTATTCCAGAAGGTGTTCTGACAAGGGCTCGAAGGTCGCTGCCGCTCCGCCTCCGTGGTACTCCACGAGGGGGACGAACATCCAGCCCATCGACGGCGACTTCTCGTAGGTTCCATCGAAGATGTTCTGCCGCGCGATGTGGATCTGTCGCCATCGCGGGAGACTGAAGTTCGTCTCGCGGTACCCCATGCCGCATTTGTTCGACCCGGCGAGGTAGTACCAGTCCGGCGAGTTGATGTAGATGCCGCGTTCGCGACAGGCGTGGTAGAAAGCGACGCACGCCTGCCACTGAGCCACCTGCGAATCATCCAACGATGCGTGGTGCGCGTGCGTTGCCGAGGCGCAGACGTCGCCGTGGTAGGGCCCGTCGGTCTCGATGACGTCCACGCCCGTAGCGTCCATGAACCGCAGAACGCGGTCGACGTAGCCGTCCACCCAGGCGCTCCCCAGACAGACGCTCTGCCCGAACTTGCTGCCCGGCTTGCCCGTCTCCGGCGAAATGCAGTTGTCCGCAGCGCCGACATCCCGCGACGCGCACATGAGCGTGTAGCCGCCGATCTCGATGCCCTTGCTGTGGGCATAGTCCACGTCGGCTCTGAACCGGGCGATGTACTCCGGGTCTTCGCTCTCGATGTCAAACCCGCTCCAGAACGTGAGGATGAGCATCTCGAACCCCACCTCGGCGCACTGGTCGATGGCGAGCCGGACGGCTTCGGAGTCGGAGCTGCGGACGTGCATCAGGATGGGGTTCTCGGTCACCTGCGGAGCCAGCGTACGGTAGAGCCGCCGCCGCGCGAGCCCGCGCCGCTCGCGGTCGTCGCTGTCGTAGAGGAGCTCGAAGGTGCGGAACGAGTCGAACCGTTCCCCGGGCTCCAACACGACACCGGGCCCCAGCGGATAGCGGCTCGTCAGCAGGATGGGGCTCTGATACAGGTAGTCCGTCTGCGACGTGTACTCCAGGTCGGGGCCCCAGGCAGTTGTGTCCATGCCCGCGAAGGCGAAGTCGCTCTCGACGTGCAGGCGCGGCTTCTCACCCTCGGTGACGGCGAGCACTTCGGCTTCGAGCCCGTCGATCCGCAGGCGTTCGGTTCCCGCGTTCTCGACGGTGATCCACTTCGAGAGAACCGGCAGCCCTACGTACATCTCGTAGTGGACGAGCACGGTCAGGTTCCCCGGCTTCTTGAACCGGAGCGTCAATCGCTTCCCGGCGGGGGGCCAAGCGGTCGTCGGCGCGTGGCGCTTGGGCGTCCAGGGGTAGCGAGGCTCCGGTTCCCCCGTCTCGTACCCAACGAATCGGAGCGCGTCGTCCGCCGCCGTCATGTCATCGAGCCACGCCGGGTCGAGATAGGCGTAGTCCGGCTGACCCTTGAGCCCACCGACCTCGATGCGCGTGCCGTCCACCGTCAGGATCGCTTCCGGCTTGACTCCCCGCAGCGCGTTCGCATCGGTGATCAGGTTCCGGTACTCGATGGTTGCGGCGTTGGGTGTCAGCCGGAACGTCCGGCGGATGAGCCCGTTCTCAAGTGCGATCTCGTGCCGCGCCGAGTCTTCGCTGAGGCGCACAGGCTGCGTAACCGGCGTGACAAGCCAATCCGATCCCTGCGCCATCTTCCCGGTTGCGAGGATGGACAGCGTGAGCGCTCCGAGCGTCGTCATGGGTGTCTCCTCCAGGGGTTCGATGGGCGATCTTCGCATCCGGGAAGGGGAACCGCAACGCGCGCTGCGGTGATGGCTCGGCCCTCACCTAACCTCTCCCAAAGGGAGAGGAACCAGATGAACCCCTCGATGGGAGAGGAACCGAACGAACCCCTTCTCCCTTCATAGGGTGTTGAAGGAGAATTGGACTCAGTTGAAGAGATGTTTGAGATGTCGCAACGGTGCGCCTTTGCGGGCGTTGAGCAGGATTCCCAGAAGATATGCGAGATGCACGATC